>DAIQQK010000142.1:0-7723 GCA_036786835.1 Acidimicrobiales bacterium
TTAGGGCCTTCACGTTTCAGGAGCCTCTGCATTTCGCTGCTGTGTTCGTCGACCGCGCAGAGGGCGTCGAACCCGCCGCGTTCGAGCGCTGGCACCGCGAGGAGATGCTCCCCACCCTGCTCTCGGGCACGAGCGCGAGGCTCGTCGTCGCCGCCGATCCGCTGCCGCTCTTGATCGACGCACCCGGTGACGTCCCGCGCTCAGAAGCCGACGACCGCCGCCAGCTCACGTTGTGGTTCTTGGACTCCGATCCCTCCGAAGACTGGGAACGGACGGTTCTCGCATACAGAAAGGCGCTCGAGACCTCGGGCACCGGTAACGTCGTTACCGCCCTCGCGTTCATCCCGACGATCCCGGGTACCGACACATACACCGACAGGCTGTGGGCCCGGACCACCGATCAAGGCCCGCAAGGATGAACACGCCTTCCACCTCCACATCGCCCATCGTCCAGCCGGCGCGACGGTTCGAAGGCAGGACGGCGATCGTCACCGGGGCCGCGTCGGGCATCGGCCGCGCGACTGCGGTGCGGCTCGCGTCTGAGGGCGCTCAGGTCGCATGCCTCGACGTCGCCGCGGACGCAGTCCAGGAGACAGCCCAAGCTCTCGTGACGCTGGGTGCGAAGGCGATCTCCTACTGCTGTGACGTCACCGACGAGGAAGCCGTAAACGAGACGGTGGACGACGTCGCTTCCTCGCTAGGCAGGCCCAGTGTGCTGTGCAACGTCGCCGGCATCGGAATGTTCGCCCACACGATCGACATGCCCCTGAGCTCTTGGCAGAAGATCCTGTCGGTCAACCTGACTGGTCCCTTCCTGTTGTCGAAGGCGACCCTCCCCCACATGCTCCATCCGCTGGGGGGGAACATCGTGAACGTCGCTTCGAACGCCGGCCTCATGGGTGCCGCCTACTCGGCGGCATACTGTGCCTCCAAGGGTGGCCTGGTCATGCTGACGAAGGCGCTTGCCGTCGAGTACCTCGGTCGCGGGATACGCGTCAACGCCGTGGCTCCGGGCGGTGTGGACACGCCTCTCGTTGCCAATTTCTCGTTGCCGGAGGGTGCGGACCCGAAGCACCTGCACCGAATCATGAGCCGAATGGGCTTCTGCACGCCCGACCAGGTCGCCGCAGCGATCGCCTTCCTTGCCTCCGACGAGTCCGCCTACACGACCGGAGCTGTGCTCTCGGTGGACGGCGGCATCACTGCGTAGCAGGAGCCGTTTCGCCTGAGATCCTTGGTTGAGCGGTCGGCACCTTCTCGTAACGGCCGCGCGTCCGGCGAAAGAGCCCGTAGAGCAAGATGACGGCGACCGCCCCGAGAACCGAGAGAACGGTCTCGACGTTGCCGACGTTCACGAGCTTCAGCGCCGATCCGAGCAGCACGACGGCGATGGTCGGACGGACGAACCAGGTAGGAAGCGACGCCGAGAGCCTCGCCCCCAAGTAGACGGCGGGAATGGACCCGATCAAGAGCGAAAGGGTGAGTCCGAGCTCGACATTGCCGAAGATGGCTTGCCCGATCGCCGCGGCGCCCACCAACGGCACCGACTGGACGAGGTCTGTCCCGACCAGCTGGCCGCCGCTCAGCTCGGGGTAGAGGAACATCAGCGCGACGATCATCAACGAACCGGACCCGACCGACGTCATCCCCACGATGAAGCCACCGAACACGCCGACCAGGAGAGTCGGGACGCGCTTCACCGGGACCCATCCTCCGACCCTCGGTCCTGCACCTGTCCCGGCTGATTCCGAGCCCGCACCGCGCCGGCTGGTGAGCGAGCGCAGGACGATCCCGCCGACAGCGACGAGGAGCGCCGCCCCTAGGCCCAGCTTGATGTCGTTCTGGAGTGCGTTTCCCTTGGCGAAGACGTGGAGCAGGGAGGCACCTGCGAAGGCCGCTGGCGCCGCTCCGGCGACGAGCCACGCCACGAGCCTGAGATGCACGGTGTGACGGCGGAGATGGACGGCGGAGCCGACGGGCTTCATGAAGAACGAAGCCACGAGGTCGCTCGAGACCGCTGCGCTCGGCTGTACGTGCAGGAGCAGCACTAGCACCGGGGTCATGAGGGCCCCGCCACCCATGCCCGTGAGCCCCACTGCCATGCCCACGATCGCCCCTGCGAGGACGATGAAACCGTCGATGTGCACCGGACACCTCCAACCGCCGCTACCCAATCCTTATTACATAGCTATTCTATCGATCAACTAGAAATAGTCAACTTTGCGGGCCCCAGGCGGGACGGCGGGCGAGAGACGTCCAGGCCAAACCCCTGGTCGAGCAGGTGTCACCTCCGTAGACTTAAGCTTTCAGGTCACTAGTCATACGAGGAGGTCAGGCCAATGCGTGTTTCCAACCTCCTGACGGCGAAGGGGTCGTCGGTAGCGACGATCTCCCCCGACGCTTCGGTGGAAAGCGCCGTGAGAGAGCTTCGCGGCCATGGGATCGGGGCCCTCGTCGTCTCCTCCGACCAGCAGCACATCGAGGGGATCGTCTCCGAGCGCGACATCGTGCGTGCCCTCGCCGACCGGGCCACCACCCTGCTCGAGTCACCGGTGTCCTCGATCATGTCCAGGACAGTGACGACCTGCTCCCCCGACGATCAGATCGAGTCGCTCATGTCGACGATGACCAATTTGCGCATTCGGCATGTGCCGGTGGTGAGCGACGGGGTCCTGGTCGGGATCGTCAGCATCGGCGACGTGGTCAAGAACCGAATCGGCGAGCTCGAGAAGGACCGCAACGAGCTGGTCGACTACATCAACGCGCGCTGAGTACTCCCGGTTTCGCCGGCGGAGGGGCCGGCGCCCAAGGCCCGCCGGCAGGTTGGTACCCGGACCCCGGCGGGAGCGGGGGGTGGCGTTGGTGGGACGGAACCAGTTGGAGCCATGCCGTCCATGGCGGGCCGCTCCAGCAAGCACCGGGACCGCAGGTACCGCACCAGCAGGTACCCGCGCCTGCCGCACCGATGCCGCCTGCCGCACCGATGCCGCCTGCCGCATTGGCGCCGAGCACCACCTTCCCAACACCCCAAGGCCAGTGGATCGTCGTGTCGATAGCGGTCCTCGTGGTTGCCACCGCACTGTTCGTCGTCTCGGCCGTGATGATCGGCACGAAGCTCTACGACCAGTTCAGCCACACGCCCAACGTGGCCGTCCCGGGGACGACGTCGATCCACCTCGAACCTGGCGACTACCTGCTGTGGCAGGAGAGCGGGCCGGCCTCCGGCTCGTCGGGCGCGGGGTTCGGCGCGATCTACGGGAACCAGATCACACCCGACGAGGTATCGGTGACCTCCCCGGGAGGGCAGAGGCTCCCGCTCTCGCTCCCGTCGGGGACCGAGACCATCACCACCGGATCGTTCACGTACACCGGCGTGATCGGTTTCCATGCTTCGTCGTCCGGCTACTACCAGATCGTGGTGCACGGCCACTCGAGCACCCAGGTGATACTGGCGCTGTCGTGGGGCGGCCTGTTCTCCTCCATTGCCGGGTGGATCGGGGGAGCGATCGTCGCCTGCGTGCTCGGCGCGGGCGGGATCTCGTTATTGATCGTGATGCTCGTCCGGCGCGGGGACGCGAAGCGCAGGGCACAGAGGTCTGCCTACATCCGGTACTAACCACGACCGGGTGCGTGTCGAGGCGCCGGCGAGTCTCAGCCTGCGAAAGGCAAAGCCGAGAATTGATCGCGCAACTTGTACTTGAGGACCTTGTTCAAGGTCTCGTTTCGAGGCAGGGCGTCGACAACCTCTAGTTGCTCGGGGATCTTCTGGGTCATCAGTCCCTCGGCCTCGAGGTAGTCGACCATCTCGCCCATGGACAGGGGTGCCGCGCCGTCGGCGGTCTCCACGATGGCACAGACGCGCTCGCCACGCGAGGGGTCCGGAAGCCCTATCACCGCGACATCGGCCACCTTGGGGTGCGCGTAGAGCAGGTCCTCGATCTCCTTGGCCGAGATGTTCTCGCCCTTGCGAATGATGATGTCCTTGAGACGCCCGGTCAGCACCAGATGGCCGTCGGCACGCATGTGCCCGATGTCACCGGTGCGGAACCAGCCGTCGGAGTCGAAAGCCTCGTCGTTGTATGCGGGTTCGGTGTACCCCTTGCACACCATCGGGCCGCGCACACGGACTTCGCCGTCGACACCGACCGGCGCCACGTTCCCGTGGGCGTCGACGAGACGAATCTCCGCGCCGTGCACCGGCATTCCGACCGTGTTCGCCAATTGCTCGTCCGAGTCCTTCGGGGAACCCATGGTGATCATGGGGATCTCGGTCATCCCATAGCCGTGGGCGACCTTGACCCCGATCTCTCGGCCCACCTCCGCGAATATCTCGGGCGGCATCGCCGCGCCGCCCCCTGACAGAAGGCGGAGGCTCGGGATGATCTTCTCGCCCGGTTGCTTGCGTTGTTCGTTCAGGTACGCCTGGTAGAAGGCAGTGCTCCCCCCTGCCATCGTCACGCCGTGACTGCTGAAGACCTCCACCGCATCAGAGGGGACGAAGGCCTCCATGAGGACGGCGGGAAACCCTAGGGAGAGGATCATCACCAGGTAGTCGGGGCCGGCGATGTGGGCGAACGGGAAGGCAATGGAACCGACGTCCTCCTCCGTCAAGTCCACCGCCATCGCCAAGCCTCGCCCCCCGGTGATAAGTGTGAGATCGCTGTGGCGGACCCCTTTCGGCTCTGAGGTCGTTCCTGAGGTGTAGTAGACCCACCTCACCTCGTCGGCGGCCGCCGGCGGTGGTGGCGGGGGAAGCGTGGTCACGTCACCTCCTGGCAACCCTGCGTCCGCTACGACCACGGCAGGCGGTTCGTCGAGATCCTTGGCCACCTTCTCGGCCATTGCAGTGAAGTCGAAACCCTTGAACGTGCTCGCGACGAAGAAGAAGTCGGACTTGATCTGAGAGAGGACGAAGGAGACTTCGCGTTCTCTGTAGAGGTGGAGGATCGGATTCTGCACGGCACCCAGACGCGCTAGCGCCATCGAGAGCAATACGGTAGGGATCCGGGTGGGGAGCTGCCAAGACACCACGCTGCTCTGTCCTATGCCCAGGAGGTGCAGCCCGGCTGCGAGCTCCTCGCACTTCTCGGCGAAACGGCCGAAGGTGATCGTCCGCCCCGACTGCTCGATCAACATCGTGCGGTCCGGCGTCGCCTTGGCCCGGCGCCGTACGAGCTCCCACATCGAGGAGGCGTCGTAGATCGGTTCGCTCACCTTCGTGCCGCCTCCCCCGGTGTGTCCGGCTACGAGAGGCGCTCGACGATCATCGCCATTCCCTGCCCGCCGCCGACGCACATCGATTCGAGCCCATAGGTCTTGCCTTCGTCCTCGAGCGCGTTGAGCAACGTGGTCATGATCCGCGCTCCCGTCATGCCGAACGGGTGGCCGAGGGCGATAGACCCGCCTTTCACGTTGAGCTTTCCCCAGTCGATGCCGAGATGCTTCGCCGACGGGATGATCTGCGCGGCGAACGCCTCGTTGATCTCGACGAGGTCGATGTCGTCCATCGTCATGTGCGCCCGCCCGAGTGTCTGGCGGCATGCTTCGATCGGGCCGAGTCCCATGATCTCAGGATCGAGGGCGGAGACTCCGCTCGCGACTATGCGCGCGAGGGGCGTGATGCCGAGCTCCGAAGCCTTGGTGTCGGACATCACGACGACCGCCGCCGCACCGTCGTTCAACGGGCACGAGTTCCCTGCCGTAACCTTGCCGCCCTCCCTGAAGGCGGGCTTGAGCTGGGCCAGCACGTCGACGGTCGTGTCGGGGCGCGGGCCGTCGTCTTTGGTGACGAGCGTGCCGTCCTCGAGCGTGACCGGGATGATCTCGCGCTCGAAGAAGCCGTTTCTCTGCGACTCCACGGCTCGGTTCTGACTGAGCGCGGCGAACTTGTCCATATCCTCGCGGCTCACGTTCTCGTACTCCGCAACGTTCTCGGCCGTCTGGCCCATCGCTATGTAGACGTCCCCGAGTCCCTTCGGCGGTGTCCAAGGCTCGGTCACCGCAGTATTTCGCGCCGTCGTGCGAGCCTCTGCGTCTGCGAAAGCCGGATTGTGGCTTCCGATGTCAGAGGCTCCGAACTGGAAGCGACTGACGGTCTCGACGCCTGCCGCAACGAAGACGTCACCCTCACCAGCTTTGATCGCGTGCGCTGCCATCCGGATCGTCTGGAGAGACGACGAGCAGTACCGGTTCACCGTCACGCCGGGAACCTCGAGACCGGCCAGAAGCGCCGCGACCCGCGCGACGTTGTATCCCGCCTCACCTGCCGGCTGGCCGTTCCCGACCATCACGTCCTCGACCTGCTGCGGGTCGAGTTGAGGGATCTTCGCGAGCACCTGCTTGATCACGTGCGCTGCGAGGTCGTCGGGACGGCAGCTCACCAGCGAGCCTTTCATCGCTCGACCGATTGGGGTCCGCCCGGTTGCCACTATCACCGCTTCTGGCATCAGCTCAGCTCCGTCTGGGGTTTGGGAGGTCTCAGGTTGGCACACTGGGCGTGTGCGGCCCAAAACTGTAACCTGTTCCATCGCCGGGGGCAGCCGCTTGCACCGCAGTGCGCGCCGAGTGCTGCGAAGAGCCACGCCAGAGGCAGGAGCCCGAGGGGAGACCATGGAGATCGGTTACACCGAGGAGCAAGAAGCGCTGCGCAAGGAGCTGCGCGACTACTACGCGACGCTGCTCACCCCCGAGGTGGAAGAGGAACTCGCCGCCAGCCACGGCATCGGGCCCGCCATGCGCCGCGTCGTCAAACAGATGGCGTCCGACGGTTGGCTGGGCATCGGTTGGCCGGTCGAATACGGAGGGCAAGGACGCTCGGCCATCGAGCAATTCATCTTCTTCGACGAGTCGATGCGTAGTGGCGCTCCCGTGCCGATGCTCACGATCAACACGGTGGGGCCGACGATCATGAACTTCGGGTCCAAGGAGCAGAAGGACTTCTTCCTTCCGAAGATCCTCGCCGGGGAGATCCACTTCTGCATCGGCTACTCGGAGCCGGACGCGGGAACCGACCTGGCCGCGCTCAAGACTGCCGCCGTGGTCGACGGCGACGAGCTCGTCATAAACGGATCGAAGATCTTCACCAGCCTGGCTGGCGACGCCGACTACTGCTGGCTCGCCGTTCGCACGGATCCCGAAGCAGCCAAGCACAAGGGCATCTCGATAGTCATCGTTCCGATGAGCACCCCCGGCGTGCGCGTCGTGCCGATGCAGCTCCTCGGCGAGCACAACATCAACTACACCTTCTACGAGGACGTCCGGGTCCCGCTGTCGAACGTCGTCGGCGAGCTCAACCAGGGCTGGACGCTCATCACCAACCAGCTGAACCACGAGCGGGTGACGCTGTGCTCCCCGGGGATCATCGAGCGCGCGCTCGGCGACGTTCGCGCCTGGGCGCAGCAGACGAAGCTCGCCGACGGCCGACGCGTCATAGACCAGGAATGGGTGCGGCTCCATTTGGCACGAGTGCACGCCAAGCTCGAATTCCTGAGGCTGATCAACTGGAAGGTCGCGTGGACCGCTACGCGCGGACACTTGGACGTGGCCGATGCCTCGAGCATCAAGGTGTTCGGCACCGAGTTCTACATGGAGGCCCTTCGCCTGCTGTCCGAGGTCGTCGGGCAGGCGGGTTACCTGAGACGCGGGTCGCCCGAATCCGTGCTGAAGGGCCGTCTCGAGATGTACTCGCGCAGCTTGATCATCTTGACCTTCGGCGGCGGGACGA
>DAIQQK010000143.1:0-7649 GCA_036786835.1 Acidimicrobiales bacterium
GCCAATAGATCAATGTCTTGGTTCCAATAGGCTCGGTATCAAGAGGATCAAACTTGTGGTTCGAGTTCCAGAACATGTCTCCAAATCCATTTCCCGGCGGCGAACCAGAGCTCATGATTGCCCAATAGATCAGCAGGTCGTAGCTCGTGGTAAATATCGACTGAAATTTCCCTAACGCTTTCCGAATCTTCAGAAGGCGCCTTCCTTCGTTCACTTCGAGCCATTCGACATGGTGTTCATGAACGGCGGCGATCAGAGCTTCCTGAATACTCCGGTATCGTCTGCGGACATCCCGTGATTTATGGCCGAGTTGCGTGCATACCAGTTCCGCCGTGCGGAGGTGATTGAGGACTTCCTCAAAATTGCGAGTCCTCATGGCATTGAAGAGATCCCTATCGTCGTCGCTTAGAGGCGCGTCTTTGTAAAGCGAGTCGTATGCGAAGCGATCTGAGACGGCCCGGCTCAGACCATTTCCAACCAGAAGAACCGGCCACTCTCTTCTTGTGCTGAGTGTCTCCCAATCGGCCAATCCGAATGCGGCCACTAACCACCCGCCAGGAGATCTGAGTCATCTGGATCCTGAGAATGCTGCAGCATCCAAAGCATCCCGTTGAGGGGAATTGCGACATCGGTAAGTCGATCGGCCTCGCTCGATCCGATGACGGGGGATACGGAGTGCACAGCCGTGTTTCTCGCCTCATAAAGCTTCAGGGCATCAACGACTATGTCGCGCGGGATTTCTCCTTCATCCTCCAGAAGTTGAAGGAGCTGCGGAGCAGATCCCTTGAACCTGCGTTCCAAGGCGATCTCGGACAGAAGAAGGTCGATTCTGTGCCAAGCCGAGACGAGATGTGAACGAACGTCTCCCCCAAACCTCTCGGCTGCGGCTTGTCGGCTCACTCCTAGTTCCGTTCCGATGGTGTCCCAATGGACCTTCATCACTCGGGCAGCCATGACTGCTTCCCGGACGGCTGCTAACGCGTCGACCCTTGCCTTTTCTGCAGAGGCAAGGGCCTGAGCTGCGGCTCGAAGGTGAGCCACAGCATCTTCGGCTGTCGCCGGGAGGACCGTTGCAACCTCAGTCATCGACCTGGGGGAGGTTGATAGTTCGGCTGAGAGCGTCGGCCACGCCAGTCAACGCAAAGGCAGGTACCGGATCGTCTACACGTCTCAGGTAATTGGCAACCTGGTGAATGACCACCAACGCCTCGGCGAGCTCCTCATCGGTGATCGTGGCCACACGTATCATTGTAAGCAAGGATCCCTGACAGCGCAAGAGAGGTTACCTCATGTCAGCAAGATAACAACCAATATGTTGCGACACCCGCCAACCACAGTGGGCCCAGCGGCACCACTTCTCTCCTATCAGACCCGCTCACGTCGACCGGATCGACTCCAGTCGGTTCAGTCTCGGGTACGAGATGGAAGAGGGAGTGGTTGCGATGTCAGTAGTTGGCGGTGGAGGTAACGGGCCAGCGTGTGCCCATGAGGATCAAGGGTTCGGGTCCGGCAAGCTCGTGCTTTCCGCGGTCGGCATTCTCAGGATGCTGCCGAGGAATACAGAGCCCGGCACAGCGTCGCTTCGGGTGGACGTGGGGACGATTTCCGAAATAAGGCTTGGGAGCGAGCACCTTCTCGTCTTCCAGGAAAGCGCCGGCAAGATTCAACACGTCCTGACTCTTCCCATCGGGGCCGGCCGCCTCGGGGCGCTCGCTCAGGCCTTCGCCGGAGTCGAGCTCTGCCTGGCCTGGGCCCATGCTCGAATAGTCAACGGGGCCGGCTGCGTCGGTGTTCTCATCGCCATTTCACCCCTCGGGATGGCGTCAGATCTGGTGCCCTTCCTCGTCGCTGCTGCAAGCGATGCCAAGGCACAGTCGGTCGACTTCTCGGTGGCGAAGTGGTGGGAGGAGGGGACAACTCGTCACGGGTGACCTGGCCTGGTCACCATCCCCTTCAGCCGTCATCATCACCGCCAAACCGGAGATCCAGCCAAGAGCTCCGACGGAGTCACGTGTCAAGAAAGTCCCACTCACTTCCAAGGACCCAGCGCACGGCTGAAAGCTTTCCGTGGACGAACCCCCATCCCCAGTCATCCCAGGGTCCGACGTTGTCAGAGCCGTATTGCTCCTCGATTGCCCGCATCGCTTCGTCAATGTGCTCATCCATGGCGACGGGCAACCGATCATGCTCACCAGCTTCAATCTTCTCCTTGAGAATCAACTTCCGCACATACCAAATTTTGTCGAAGAACTCCCTCTCGGCTTCGAGGATTTCGGCCAACGTGCGCGGCTCCTCTTGGATCAACTCCGTCTCGTCGGCCTCGTCGGTGAACTCAGCGCCAAGGTTGTTCACCAGGGCGGTGTCCAGGCCTTCAACTCCATAGAAGTATTCCGATCGCTGATCAATGAAGAACGACGCGAGGTCGGGGTGCGGTTCACGCCGATCACCATTGGGCATCGAGAAGTCCAGATAGTTGGAAGTAACAAAGCAGTGTGCGTCATTTTCGTGCTCGGCGTCTCGAAGTGCGCCACCGTAGAGTTCGATGATCAAGGCATCGGCTGTACTGTTCTTGTTTGAGTGGAAGGGCGCCTTCTTCTCAAGCCCTCGATTAATTGCGGCGTCGATTTCGACTCGTGTTGGCTCTATCTGAGTGCCATTGCGCAGTAGTTCACCAATCTCGGAAAAGTTCTGAAGTGTGCCGCTGCTGACCATAGGAACCCGATGCGACATCTCCTCAAGCCATTGCATTCGATCGTCCCCACCGTATTCGTGTAGGTCAATTCTCAATTGGCGGAATCGATCGCGGACGCTCGACGTGACGGCGGCTTCAGCCCGTGGCCGATTGCGCTCAAACTCATCAATTACAACTTGCGGGACGAGTAGTTCCAGCTTTCTTTGGAACGTCAACACCCGTATGGGGACGATCCACCTCTGTCCATCCCTGTGTTTGGCGAGATCAAGCCACACAGACGTATCGACGAGGAGCCGGAGCATGAAACGATCCTATGGACTCCAGTCCGATCACGGCGGGCAAGACGCCACCGTGACTCAGCGCTTTCTGTGACAGAACCGGTTTCCGTCCCCGTTACGCAATTGGAGTTGCGTATCACCTTCTCCTCTGAGCGCAGCGGGTGGTGTGGCAGGGGAATATGACTATTACTCTCCTATCCTCCCCAGCTCCATCTCCTGATCCCGATGACCTCGTCGAAGAGTTCCTCGCAGGGCTCTCTCGACCAACCGCTGCCATCTATCGGCGGGACCTCGCCCACGTGGCGGGCTACCTTGCCGGCATCGGCTCCGATCTCTTGGTCGCCACACGGGGCGAGGTCGGTCGCTACGTGCGAGAGTTGGAGAAGGCGGGGGTGGCGCCATCCTCGATCCGACGCAAGCTGTCAGCGATGTCGGGCCTCTATATCTATTGCGTCGCCGAGGGACACATGAGCCGCAGCCCGGTTGCAGGCATGCACAGGCCTAATGGTGAGAGCGCGCCTCGCCTTGGGCTTGAGGCCGGAGATCTCGCCCGTCTCGTCGGTGCGGCCCGGGAGGAAGGGCCCGAAGCTGAATTGCTCGTGTCGTTGCTCTTGTTCTGCGGACTGAGAGTGTCGGAGGCCGTTGGTGTCTCCGATGCCGATCTGGTGCAATTTGGGGGGAGGCTCGCCTTACGGGTGCGTCGAAAAGGGGGGAGAGTCGATCTCGTCGGTGTGCCCCAGATTGTGGAGCGTCTCGTTGTAGACGCTGTTGCACGACAGGGTCCCGGGCCTCTGCTCTGTGGCAAGGCGGGCGGGAGGCTGACCCGCCAGGTCGCATGGCGGTGGGTGCGGCGCCTGGGTGAGAAGGAAGGTATCCAAGGCGTGCATCCGCACCTGGCTCGACATTCCTTTGTTAGCCAAGGGCTGTTGGCAGGGCTACCTCTGGTGGCCGTATCCCATGCGGTTTCACATAGGAGCGTGCAAAGTACGATCGGCTATGCGCGTGCTCTCTCGGCGTTGGCGGGTGATGTGGGTGAGGCGGTCGTGCGGCGCATAGAGGGTGTCTGAGGTTTGATACACGTGGAGCAGGATTTGGTGGTCCGGGAGGCGTTCGGGATCTCTCTGACTGAGTAGCGCGTAGGGCTTCTTATGGCAATTACGATGCCGGAATCCAGATTTTTGGCAGGCAGATCCCTCCTGATTCGATGTCATTTAAGAAGCGGGTACGAGCGAGTTCTTCGTCCTCCTTTGCTTGCCGGCGAAGGAAGTAGAGCGCGTCGGAGGTGCGGGTGATGAGGACGTAGAACAGTCGCCGCTCCTCCTCCAGCTCCTCAGGGCTGACCGACCTCACATACGGGAACGTGCCCTCTTCGGCGTACAAACCGAAGACGGCTTGGTACTCTTCCCCCTTGGCAGCGTGGGTGGTCTTGAGTCGGACACCTGGCAGGTCGTCGGAATGTTCCCGGGCCTCCTCTTTGCCGTACCTGGCCCTCTCCAAGAGCGCTTCTAGTGTGCCGCAGTCCTTGATGCGGTCGAGGAACTCGTCAATGGCGGTGCGAACTCGTTGCTCGTTCTTCTCGATGACGAAGGCGGAGAGCTCGAGGTCGGTGAATCGGTCGTAGAGTTCGGACGGCGAGACATCGGGACCCGCCTCGATCGCCGGGGCGATGAGTTCGTCGTAACGACGCCTGACCCCTGGAAGGTCCGCCAAGGACTTGTATCCCACAGTTGGACCACCACTCGACTCGATCGAGTCGAGTGCAGCAATCAGGCGCTTGCGGGCGAGAGCACCCCATGGCCAGTAGCACAGACGTGCAGCTGCGGTGACGTTGGAGGGGTCGCGGGCCAACCGAGCCATATCGAGGAGTCCGTCTATCTCTGAGCTGCCCCACAGTCCTTCCCCGTTCAATGTGTAGCGAATCTTCTCCTTCTTCAGGGCTCGTGCGACGGGGGAAAGGTCACTGTTGACTCGGGCCAATACGGCGATCTTCTCGGCCGGTATGCCGGCGCCGATCAACTGATTGATTTCGGCTGCAACCCACTTGGCAGCGCTCGTCGTCGACGGAGCAACAACCTCGACTACTTCCCCGGCATCTGCTCTGTTCGGCTCCATGGCCGCGAGGCGTCCATAGGTCGGACTGCGTGCCATCAGTGCGTTGGCAACCGCAGTAGGAAGGCGGGGGCAGCGATAGGAGATGAGGAGGTCGTATACAGAGCAATGCTCCTGCATGGCGATCTCGTCGAGGTGACTGGGGTCGGCGCCCTGGAAGCTGTAGACGGCCTGGCGGCTGTCTCCAATGTAGGCAATGAGATCCGGTTTGAGGAGGCTGAGAAGCCGATGTTGGCAGACATTTAGATCCTGAGCCTCATCGACGATCACCGCAGAGAAAGAGCTGCGAAGCTTGTCGTCTGCGAGCAGCATTGCGATTCCGAGATCGATGACATCTTCGAAATCGATCAAGTTGTTTTCGATCTTGAGCTCTCGGAAGCGATCGGCAATCTGCTGCTCGGAGTCCGAAAGAAGCACTCCAGAAGAGGCCGCTGCTCTGCGAATCGCATCAGGAATCTCCGAATCCGTGGTTCCCAAGATCTTGTACCAAATGGCCGATAAGCGATCCTCGTCAATACTCGAGCGCTCCAGTTTCGCCAACAGAGAAAGCGCATAGGAGTGGGTGGTGCATACTCGCACTCTCCGGGCGAGATCGTCGCCGACGAGCTCGGTAAGTTTGCGCCGAAAGGTCCGGACTGCCGAGCGCGAGAACGTAACGACCAAGACGCTTTCCGGCCTCCAACCATCTGCGATCAGCTCGACTACCAACCGGACGGCGGTCGTGGTCTTGCCCGACCCGGCGGCGGCCCGAACGACTGCCGGGCCCAAGCGGTGACCAAGCAGCCTCAATTGGTGAGCGTCTGGTTTCCACACACTCATAGGCCCGCCGGGCAGCTTCGGAACGGCCCTGCTTCGCTGTGCCGACCGCTCGACCACTCGGCCGATCTACGGGAGAGCTCGCAAGGACCTTTCGGTGTCTTACGCATCAAGTCCGGGCGTGCTCCAACGCTGGACCGAGCCGGCAAGAAGGGTTTCGAGCTGAGATGGGCCCCAGGTGACGAGGACGACTCGCTTGTCCGCTCTGCCTACCATGAGGGCCAGCTTCCCTTTTGCGCGCTCGGTCGATTCAACAGTGACGCCGCTATACCCGAAGAGCAGGTCGTCGCCAGCGCCCCAGACGATCGCCACGTCACAGCGCACGCCATGTGAGGAAGCGCCCGGGAAGACAGCGATTTCGTTGGCGGGCAACTCGAGCGGAATGGTCGGTCGGTCGGTCCCGCCTTTCCAGAGGTCCCACGCAGCCTTCCGGGCGTCAGACGGGCAATCACCGGTGAGGAGCCTCTGGGCTACGAGGCCGGCCCTGACGCGCTGCCCTCCCTTCCGGTGTCCGGGAAGCTGCTTTTCGACCTTTCGACCCAGCCAACGGACGCGTATCTCTGTCAGAGATTGGTGACGTTCGAATCCTTCCCATGATCCGAGCAACTCGACCAGGCGGGTGCTTACCGCAGGAACCCCCAAGGCAAGTTCGCTAGCTCGAGCTATTACTGCCGGGGGGACCGGGTGATCGGTGGTTGATAGGAGGGGCTCCTCGCACAGCCTCTTGCGAAATTCGTGGAGACCGCCTTCGACCGCTTCCACAGGTAGTGGACGGAGGAGATTTTCGAAGAAAAGAGAAGTGACTTCCAGAATGCTCTCGGCGGCCGTCTCACGCTTCCGAGAGCGTCCTGGAAGATGACCACCATTGAGGAATCGCAGATAGAGTTCGTGACGAGGGTCGTCGCGCAGGTTTGTGATCTTGTAGGAGACCATGTCCGTGCCGCTCTGTCGTGCTGCTTTGAGCAGAGCGTTCCGGTCGGAGTCGATGAAGCCGACCGTGAAGATTCCGACCAGATCGCCTGACTCGCAGAACGCCGGAAGAAGCGGAGGCTCTGTCTCTTCGTATTGGCCAGCACCGGGCGCCCGTGGAACGGGATGGGTCGTAGCGAGGGTTTCGGTCAGCATGAAGCGAGCATCGCTCTCGGATTCGAAGCGATAAAAGATCACCGAATCGTCGGTAAGACTCAGTGGCTCTGCGAATGCAAGGCGCCCTGACCCGTCTGTGTCATATGCGATCTCGGCGCCAACAAAGGATCGGATGAGAGCGGCGGACGCCTGGGGGATCGACGTGGTTGGCAACTCGACGATGCGGGAAGCAAGGGTGGGAACGGATTCGAGAGGTGCAGCTGGAAAGTCGCTCTTCGGGCGGGGGATGACCTGGTCGGGATGGTAGCTGGCCACCACGCACGCGCCACTCCTGGCGATCAACTCCACGAGCTGGAGGAGCGGGGTCGGTAGGGACTCGATGTCCTCGACGAAGACTGCGTCGAATTCGGCCAAGGCGTGGGACGTCTTCTCCAGGGGCGTTGCCCGGGCTTCGTCAGCCGCACCGGCGGTTTGACCGGAGCATTGTTTTTCGGGGAGACGAACTTCGGGGAGCAGGTGAACAATGTCCTGGTTCAGTTCTTCTGCGAAGGTCTTGAGATCGCCCATGGCGCTCTCGACGAGCCGGCGCCAGACCGTCTGAGGATCATCGAGACGAATCGACTTCTTTGTGGGATCCTCCGTGAGAAGCGACTCGATTGTGGCAGTGC
>DAIQQK010000144.1:0-7570 GCA_036786835.1 Acidimicrobiales bacterium
GAACGGGTCGCCGAGCGAGCGGCTCTCAGCGGCTTGGGCAGCTCTCGCGCGGTTGCGGAGGCGATCGTCGCGGTCCTCGAGCTCGAATGGGTGACGGGTCAGGTGCTCGCAGCGGACGGCGGGGTGTCGCTGTGGAGCCCTATCGATCCTGCGGAGAGCCTCAGCGGCTGAGCACGGCGACTCAGCCGCGTTGGTCGGGAGGCGCCGGCCAGTTCCACGTCCCGATGTCCTCGGCAGACGATCGAGATGGGTCGAAGAGCGCCGGCTCGCCGCTTCCCAGGTGCTTGGACCGGTACATCGCCGCATCCGCCTGGGCTACGAGGGTCTCAGCTCCCGCAACGTGCCTGGGGGACCAGGCGACCCCGATGGAAGCGCGCGAAGGGACCGACCCCTTGGGGAGGCGGATGGGATGACTCAGGCTCTCCGCCAGTCGCCGGGCCGTTCCCATGGCCTCGTCTGCAGTCGAGATACGTGGGCAGATCACCAGGAACTCATCTCCACCGATCCTGCCGACCACATCGCCCGACCGGACGCAGCTGTGCAGTCTCTCTCCCACGACTCTCAGGAACTCGTCTCCGGCGGCGTGACCGTATGCGTCGTTCACATCCTTGAAGCGGTCGAGGTCGACGAAGATCACCGCCGGTCTCCGCTTCGAGTCGGCTGAGGAGACCGCCATCTCGAGCTGAGCCATGGTCGAAGGGCGATTGTGGCAGCCGGTCACCTCGTCGTAGTCGGCCCTCACCCGTAGCTCCTCGCGCGTCCGGGCGGCCTCGGTGACGTCGGCCACGCACACGATGGCTCCACTGACTCCGCCCGACTCGTTGGTCAGAGCTCTCAAGTTCAAGGCGCAGTAGCGCAACTCCTTGTCGCCCTCGCCGCACGGTTTGATCCGGACCTCGATGTCGGTGTCGATGCCGTTCGACAGCACTCCCGCGAAGGCGTCTGTCACCAATTCGCGGTCTTCCTCGACGACGGTCGACAACTGCTCCTCCACGGTGTCGGAGCGCCCGACGCCAACGATCGAATAAAGGCGATCGTTGGTGTAGACCACGCGTGCGTCGGAGTCGACTTGAAGCAACCCCATCGGGATCGTCTCTGCCAGGCGATTGAGCAGCTGCTCTCTGGCCCGCAGAGCCTCGTGCGCAGCCATCTCTTCTGAGATGTCCACCATCTCCGCCATCACGCACTGTTGCTCGGGTTCCTCCAGGAGATTGTGGTTCGTGATCTCGATCCAGATCCAGGTTCCGTCACGATGCTGGTGGCGGAGACGGACCCTGCGGCCCGGGCCGCGACCTGCCAGCATGTCCATCCAATTGTCGACCGCCAGGGCTTGATCTTCAGGGTGGACGATCTCCAAGGTCCTGCGGCCGACGATCTCCCCGGGCGCCCAACCGAGGATCTGAGTGAACGCTTCGTCGATCCCGAGCACCACCGCGAGCTCGTTCTTTCGCGCCCGGGCGAAGCGCGGAGTGCGAGGCGGAGCCTGCTGGGCCAAGCGTGCCCCCGAAGCTTCCTCTCCGCCTTCCATCCACGTGAACACACCGAGGTACACGCCGTGGTGCGCCGTGGCATCGATGAAATGGAGGGCCGCTCGATGCTCGGGATCCGCCAACAGTCTCACTTGCGCGCTTGCAAGCCCCGTCTTTCGCACGCGTTCCCAGGCGTCGATGACGACCGCCCGGTCCGATGGGACCACCATGTCGAGTGCCGAGCGGTTCTCGAGGACGACCTGTCCCGAGAGCCGCAGAGACTCGGGCATCGGCACGATGATCCCGTCAGCCCCTATGGCGTAGAAGACGGCCTCGGGGTGGTTCGAGAGCAACGAAGCGACGACGGTGTCGGAGGCGTTGTCGGCCATAGGCTCGTCCGAACCGCCGGCGCCGGGCGCCGGCCCGCCGGCCGCGTCTGGCTCGTCCGCCTTCATTGGTACATGCACCGACCCGTTACGTGTCCATGTTGAGAGCTTCTATCTGGAGTTCTACCACTCAGCGTCTCGCCGTGAAGGTCTCGCCGTGAAGGTCTCGCCCCGAAGAGGGATGCCGAATTCCCGTCCCGAAACCTCGGACAAGGCTTCACTTTCTCGTCATATCCGCGTACCCCGGCGTTCACCCTTCACGCATACGGTGACCTAGGAATGAGGGGGCCACGAGAGGGAGTTCGACATGAACCGTTTCCTTCGCCAGATCAGGCTGGCGGTGGCGATCACTCGCTGGGCCTATCGCTCGGGCCGCAACCAGTGACAGCTCCGGATGAGCGCTTGGATCGGCCAGCTCGCGTCTCGGGGCGTCGCTCTTGCCGCCCTCCTCCTTAGAAGGTCTTCGGGCGCCTTAGAAGGGCCGACCGACTTCTCGATCCCGGCGGGAATGTCGATCTCGACGCTGGCCGTACGCTGTCGATCATGGAGAGCCGTGTGGAGCGAGCGCGCGCGAGCGGGCTCAGCGTGGCCGAAGGCACTCTCCTTTGGGAACCTTCGGCCGAACGTATATCGCGTTCCCGGTTGAGCCACTACATGCGTTGGCTCGAATCCAGTCGCGGACTGGTCTTCACCGGCTACCAAGACCTGTGGCAGTGGTCGGTGGACAGGCTCGAGGAATTCTGGGCGTCGATCTGGGACTACTTCGAGGTCTCGGGAACGCGAGAACCCGGCCGCGTCCTGCTTCGGGGGAACGGCGCCGAGGGCGCCACCTGGTTTCCCGGCAGCTCTCTCAACTACGTGGACCACGTTCTTCGCCAGCCGCCTGACGCAGTGGCGCTGATCGCCTGCGGGGAGGGCGGACAGGAGGACGAAGAAGACGGATCCCCCGGGGCGGGCAAGGCGGCTGCCGGAGCAATAGAGAAGGTGACCTACGCGCAACTCGCGGAGTTGGTCGGCGCAGCCGCGGCAGGCCTGAGGTCGTTGGGGGTGCGCAGAGGCGACCGGGTGGTAGCTGCGCTGCCGAACGGCGTCCCCGCGGTCGTAGGGTTCCTTGCTACTGCGAGCATCGGGGCCATCTGGTCCAGCTGTGCCCCGGAATTCGGCGCTCGCAGCATGGTCGACCGGTTCCGCCAGATCGAGCCAAGGGTGCTCCTGATCGCCTCGGGCTACACGTACCGAGGGCGTCGATACGACATGAGCGAGAAGTTCGCCCAGCTCCAACGCGAGCTTCCGGGGCTCGCCCATTCGATCGTCGTACCCGCGCGCGGCGATTCGCCGACCCGAGGCCGAATGGTCTGGGAAGACCTCCTTCGAGAGCCCGCTCGGGTCGAACCCGAGCCAGTGCCGTTTTCGCACCCTCTTTGGATCCTGTACTCGTCGGGGACGACCGGCTTGCCGAAGCCAATTGTCCAAGGCCACGGGGGGATCCTGCTCGAGCACCTCAAGGCTGTCGGGCTGCACAGCGACCTCGGTGCAGGAGAGCGCTTCTTCTGGTTCACGACCACGGGCTGGATGATGTGGAATTTTCTCGTCGGCGGGCTCCTCGTCGGAGCGACGATCGTCTGCTACGACGGCGATCCTCTTTGGCCCGACGAAGGCGCCTTGTGGAGGCTTGCAAAAGAGGTGGGCATCACGTACTTCGGTACGAGCGCGCCGTACCTCGAGGCGTGCCGTCGAGCCGGGCTCTCGCCGCGCGAGCTCGGGGGTCTGAAGGTCCACAGCGTGGGCTCCACGGGGGCTCCGTTGTCGCCGGAAGGATTCGCGTGGGCGGCAAACGAGATCGCCGACGACGTGTTGGTTGCTTCGGTGTCGGGCGGGACCGACGTATGCACTGCGTTCCTCGCTTCCTGTCCGCTTCTCCCGGTGCGAGCGGGTGAGCTCCAATGTCGTGCCCTCGGGGCGAGAGTCGAGGCATACGACGAAGGCGGGAGGCCGGTGCTGGGTGAGGTCGGCGAGTTGGTCGTCACCGAGCCGATGCCGTCGATGCCCGTCGCCCTCTGGGGAGACGATGGGACCCGGCTGCACGAGAGTTACTTCGCGCGCTTCGACGGTGTGTGGCGGCACGGGGACTGGGTGAAGATCGACGCTGAAGGCAGCGCGGTGGTCTACGGCCGATCGGATGCCACCTTGAACCGAGGCGGAGTCCGTATGGGCACGTCGGAGTTCTACCGGGTGGTCGAGTCGCTTCCCGAGGTGACAGACGCACTCGTCGTGGACACGAGTGAGCTCGGGAGGGAGGGTGAGCTGGTGCTGTTCGTCGTCCCGGCACCCGCTTTCGAGGTGCCCGAGGTGCCCGAGGTGCCCGAGGTGCCCGAGGTGCCCGAGGTGCCTGAGGTGCCCCGGGCGCCAAGGCCGGTTTTGACCCCCGACGCGGAAGCACGAATCCGGCAGTCGATTCGAGATCAGCTCTCGCCGCGCCATGTGCCCGATCGGATAGTTGCGGTGAGGGCGCTTCCTCGGACGATCAACGGCAAGAAGGTCGAAGTTCCCGTGAGACGAATAATCCTCGGCGCCCCCGTCGAAACGGCCGTCGCGGCCGGCGCCCTCGCGGATCCCGAAGCCCTCGAGGGACTCCTCGAGGCGATCGCTTCTGCTGAGTTGAAGTGAGCGTCGCCGCGTATTCGGTTCCCGACAGGGTCGTGATACGTGACGTCGGGCCTCGCGACGGGCTCCAAGGAGAGTCACCCGTCGTTCCTCGAGAGCGCGCGCGACTGGTGCTCGCACTTGCCGAAGCCGGTGTCCGCCGCGTGGAGGCGGTCAGCCTCGTCTCTCCGAAGGCGGTTCCGTCGATGGCGGGCGCCGAGGAGGTTCTCGCCGAGATCGGGCGTCCGCCGGGGCTCACCATCACGGCCCTCGTGCCGAACTTGAAGGGAGCTCAACTTGCCCTGGGTGCCGGTGTGGACGAGATAACGGTCACGGTTGCCGTGTCCCCGACGTACAACGAGCGCAACGTGCGGATGACGATCGACGAATCGGTGAGCGCCATCGGCGCGATCTGCGAGCTCGCTGCGTCGGAGCGAGTGCCTGTGGACGCGGTCGTGTCGTGCGCCTTCGGCTCGCCCTACGAAGGGGACGTCGCCTCCGAGGAGGTTCGCGATCTCGTAAGGAGGCTCAAAGACGCGGGAGCCGAGGCGATAACGCTCGCCGACACCACTGGGATGGCGACCCCCCGGATCCTCGCCGACGTATTGGCGGCGGTGGGCACCGATGTCGGCCTTCACATGCACGAGACGCGCGGTACCGGGCTCCTCAATTGCTTCCGGGCTATGGAGATCGGCGTGTCACGGTTCGACACATCGGTGGGAGGCCTCGGCGGTTCGCCCTTCGCGGAGGGATCGGCGGGGAACGTGTCGACAGAGGACCTGGTCGCGCTCCTCGACGACCTGGGCGTCGAGACCGGCATCGACCTCGGCCGACTCTTGTCGGCGAGCGCCTTGGCAGAGCGCCTCGTCGGACACTCGCTTCCCAGTCGTGTCGCATATGCAGGCGCGCGCCTGGGCCGAAGATGACGCGGCCCGGGCGACAAGCGTGACGAAGCGAGGGCGACGGTGGCTGACGGGAGCCTTGGTTGTGTTGCTCCTCGGTCTCGCGGGCGGCGGGATCTATGCAGCACTGTCCAATTCGGGTACTGGTTCGGGCCACCCGCTCGTCGAGCGGGACAACGCGCCGGCTCCGCAGTTCTCGCTCCAGGTCCTTGGCTCGTCCAGGCGAACGATCTCCCTCGCGGCCTTTCGGGGGCACGATCTCGTTGTGAACTTCTGGGCATCGTGGTGCATCCCGTGCCGCACCGAGATGCCACTTTTGCAGTCCGTTTACCTGTCGGAGAAGGGGAGGGTGATGTTCGTGGGCATCGACACGAACGACACGCGCAACGGTGCGCAGGGCTTCATCCGTCAGGTGAAGGTCACCTACCCGACTGCGTTCGACCCAAACGGTCAGGTTGCATCGGCCTACGGGCTCTTCGGTCTCCCGGTGACAGTGTTCATATCCGCCGACGGCAGGATGGCCGGGCGTCACCTCGGGCAGTTCGACGCGTCGTCACTGCAAGCAGCGTTGCAAGAGGCGTTCGGAGCCTGAAAGATTGGACGTCGTGAGCTTCGGCGCTGCCTGTCCAACGGCTCTGCTCGTGGTCGACGTGCAGAACGACTTCTGCGAGGGGGGCACGCTCGCCGTCGACGGTGGCGCAAACGTCGCGGTAAGGATCGCCGCGTTCTTGGACTCTCGGGCGGATCGCTACGACGCGATCGCCGCGAGCCGCGACTGGCACATCGAGCCGGGACGGCACTTTGCATCGGCGATGGGCAAGGACAGCATGCCGGATTTCGTCGACAGCTGGCCCGACCACTGTGTCGCAGGTACTTGGGGGGCCGAGTATCACCCCGCGCTGAGCGGGGCGATCGGTCGTCATGCCCAGGCGGAGTTTCGCAAAGGCCGCTACGAAGCCGCTTACTCGGCGTTCGAAGGCGTCCTCGGCGACGACGACGAGATGCGTCTGAAGGACTGGCTCGCCGATCGCGAGATCGAAGCGGTCGAGATAGTCGGCATCGCGACCGACTACTGCGTTCGTTCCACGGCACTGGACGCCGTATCGGCGGGCTTCGACGCGACCGTCCTCGAGGATCTCGTTGCGGGTGTCGCTCAGGAGACGTCGCACTCTGCCCTCGAAGAGATGCGTGGTGCAGGCGTGCACCTGGCCAGGTCGGACTCTCTTCCACACTGACCCGAGGCCTTTCCTCTGACCGGGAGGCCGCGGCCGAGGCACGATGATCAGCTTCAGGCCATGCATGTGAGCGGCTTGCCTCCGTTGAAGGCCACCATGTCCACGAACGCGGCGACGACGTCGATCTCGTCTCCCGGGTGTGCCCCGCGGCATTCGGCGATAGCACGGTGGAGGTTGCCCACCAGGCGCTCGGGGTGCAGGAGCTGGTCCAGGCCCACCGAAGAGAGGTCTGTCTCGCGTGCAGCCTCCAGGGGACTCACTCCATCCTTGGTTGCCTGCTCGGCTGTGAGCTGGAGGAGTCTCAGGTACGCGCCGGCATCTTCCAGAGCGCCCATCGAGCACGGCTCACCGTGACCTGGGATTATCACCGCCGCGTCGTATTCCACGAGCCGGTCCAGCGCGACGAGGGAGCCCGCGACCGAGCCCATCAGCACGAAGGGCGCAGCCCCGTTGAACACGAGGTCGCCGGTGAACAGGACGCGGTGCTCGGGGATCCAGGCGTACACGTCGTTGGTGGTGTGGGCGGCGATCCCGATGTGACGAAGCTCCACAAGCAGGTCGCCGACGTACACGTCGATGCGGTCGTCGAAAGTGACGAACGGCGGGGTCGGTTCGAGCTCACCCCATTCCACCGCCTCGAAGACCCCCTCGGGGCGAAGGATCCCTGTCTTGATGATCTCGTCGCGACAGCGCTTGTGACCGAGGATCGTCGCGAACGGGAGAAGGCAGTTTCCGTTGGTGTGGTCGCCGTGGTGATGGGTGTTCAACAGCGTCCTGGGCGTTCGGCCGGCCACGCGCTCTATCTCCGAGACGAAGGCGCGGGTTCGGCGCTCGGTCGCGCAGGTGTCGATCGCGAGCACGTTCGAGCTCCCGGAGACGAAGCCGGTGTTGTTGATCCACCAGCTGCCGTCGGGCTGAATGTATGCGAAGACGCC
>DAIQQK010000145.1:0-7534 GCA_036786835.1 Acidimicrobiales bacterium
GGAGGTCCAAGAGGTTGCCGAGCAGGTTGATTCCTCGCTCGCTCCTTTGAATGGCAGAGAGGCTCTTGGCACCCTGCAAGCATCCGAGGAGCAGCAGGCCTTGGAGATCGTCGCAGCTCGAGTGGCCGAGACGATCGCCAGTGAGCTCGACGGACTGCGAGCTGTCGCGTCCGCGCTCAATGAATACTTGCCAGAGTCGAATGAGAGCGACGCATCTCCGTCTCTGGAACTGCCTCCACTCGCGCCGCCTCCACTCGCGCCGCCACCGCCACCGCCTCCGCCGCCACGACAGCCCCCGCTGCCGACACCGCTAGAGCCTCCACCTCCCCCCCCATCGGCACCATCTCCTCGATCGCAGATGACAACGCCGACATCTCCTCCGACGAAGCCAACGATTATCACAACGCCAAGAGGAACCGGTCGCAGTGTGCACCCCGACCGCCAGCATGACAACGCCAAGTCCATCGCCGTGTTCGGTGGAGTTGTCGGAGTTGCCTCAATGCTTTGGCACCGGCTCCGAAAGACAAACCGCACGTCGTAGAGGCGCGTCGTACATTTCCAGATTGTCGATGGGACTGCTTAGGGTTCGAAACGGAATCCCACCCCGCGTACGGTCACCAGATACCGGGGCGTTCGAGGATCGGGCTCCAGCTTCACGCGAAGCCTCCTGACGTGTGTGTCGAGAGTCCGTGTATCGGAAAGGTCTCGACCGGACCAAAGTCCGTCGATCAATTCCTCGCGGGTGCGGACCTGTCCGGGCGGCGAGAGCAATACGGCAAGAAGGTCGAACTCGCGACGACTCAGGTGAATAGGCTCGCCCTCTCTTGTCACAACGCGCCGAGCAAAGTTAATGTGGAATGGGCCGACAACAACGGCATTGACGCGCAACGGGTCCCTTTGGAGAACCGCCGGCTCGACGTGCGGAGGTGGCGCCACGCGACGGAGGACCGAGCGGATACGTGCCACCAGTTCATTCAAGCGATAAGGCTTGGAGATGTAGTCCTCGGCTCCCAGTTCCAGGCCACGGACGATGTCCGTCTCCGTGTCAAGAGCCGACACGATGATGATCGGGACGGACGCGATCGCGCGCATCCTTCGAATGGCCTCGATCCCCGACATTTTCGGCAACAACAAATCCAGAACGACGAGGTCGGGCCGATGCTCGACAAACCGCCGCAGAGCGTCGGCTCCGTCCGAAGCAAGCTCGACGTCATATCCCTCCCGCGACAGGCCTGCAAACAGTGCTTCCTGGTAGGACTCCTCGTCCTCGACGACGAGGATCACTGTCTTGCCCTCGCGCGCATCACGATGACCGGGATTCCCGGGGGGTCGATTGCTTGGTTGTCCCCGCGTCACGTTGGCCAGACCTTCTTCGTTAGCCAGAATGAGACAATGCGCCCGACTCTTGTCCGACGGGGCCAATCACTCGTGAGATCTCCTGTCTCCGCGTTCATGCCACCACCGACGGTACCGGTCTAAGGTGAACGTCGCGCGAATGACACGTGACGGCTTGAGAAACCTTACGATCAAAGCCCTTCAGCGGTCACGTAGACCGGAACGCGAAAGAAGGCGGGTTTCCCGAAGGTCCTTCCTCAGGATGATCCTCGAACCACCGTAGACCTGTCACCGAACTCACGGTGGTCGGACCTAGGCTTGATGCGCCGATCCAAAGCAATATCCAGAATGCCGCATGCACGACTCCAATTTCAAAACCGCGTCGCACATTCGATTCCGCTGTCGATTCGGTAGCGAACAAAGCTCGTCACGCGACTGACACGAGGTCCGACGGCGCCGCTAGCGGCGTCCCCGACGATCACTATTGCTGCCGCGAATAGACACCGGACTAGTACTAATGGCGCAATTCACCGGATTGACGGACGCTGACTCAAACGAAAGAACGCTGGGTCCTCACTGCGGAGGACTCCCAGAGGTCGCCTGCAGCGGCGCGGGCGTCAAATGCCAATGAGATGACCTCAATGCGTCCGCCCCTGGGCATCTGGTGCGCTGTGTCGGCCGAGGCGAGCACTCGGTGCTTGCCTACCTCTTTCCCTCACAGTGCTCCAATAACCTTGTTGCTCGGGTTGCGGCCCCTCGATCACATTTCCGTCTGCCCGATCCCCTATCAGTCGCGATTGCTGGGTCTCTGCCGCACGGGGGGGGCCTTCGAATTCCAATTGGGACAACCCCTCGGCAGCCATTCGTGTGGATGCCGTCTGTTGTGACTCGCGGGTCACCAATGCTCCGTTAAGATTTGATAGCTCTTCAACGAGCATGCTGTTCATGCGAGCAAACTTCACGATGGTCGCTTGCAGAGCTCTGACAGCGTCCGAAGGTAGGGACGCCGAATACCGTCCCTCTTCGATCAAGCCATGCGCTTCTTGCTTTGCCGCCGCGATAATCCGCGCTGCTTCGAACTCTGCATCAGCAATGATCCGCTGCGCAAGCTCGTGACCCTCGGTCACAGCTCCCTCGACGAACTCCTGAGCCCTTGTAAATAATTGGCCGATCTCAATATCGTTACGTCGCTGTTCTGTCGCTTGTGCAACGGAGTTCTGAAGTCGTTCAAGGATGTCCTTCAAGCCGTCGATCGCCCCTGCTGCGTGCCGCACGGTCTGACCGATTGTTTCGAACGCTTCGTCGTCGAGGCTCCGCGGGGCACTCCAACCGGCAAGAGCGAACCCGCTCTTCTGGCTGGTTTCAAACGGAGGGGTGGGCATCGCGGCCTCCCAGGGAAGTGGGTAACGAATCGTACGTTGAAGGAGTTGTGCGCGTTGAAATTTACCACAATGGATCCCGCCACTGTCCAGGGGTTGGTACCGCACTCGCGACCGACTACCCATGCGAGCGCATGAATACTCCGGTCGCGAATGGTTCATCCGAATTTGCCCTTGTGTTCGCCTCTTCGTCACCAAGAATTCACTGTCTGGTCATACCGTGGATTCAACCAGCCTGGCCACACGAAAGCTCTGCCGACCGGGTTAGTAGGTCAGGACGCGCCCGAGGAGGAAGGCGAGCGAGCTGAGGTGCACATTCCGGCGAGGGCTCGATCCCCCTATCGGCGCGCCCTGACCCAAGTTGACGCGAGAGCAGAGTCTCTCGGCCGGACTTTCGGTGGCCCACATGACCGAACGGATATTGTAAGAGAGCGGAGAGGTATTTTTGCGACGTCTGTCTCCTCGCCAGATCGTCTGATCCAATGACGGGTCTAATTTTAGTCTTCTGCGGCCCGTCGGTGTCCGTGCATCGTTCGCACCACGATGCCGCGGTCCGCACGGGACCAGTCCACGACCTCAACGCGATCGGCCGAGCAGGTCCGCGATGATCGATCGTTGGGGCAGGCCCATTGCTCCGGCGACGTTATGGCGGCGCCGGGCCCGGAGGTTCGTGGCGCTTCTTCTCCTCGGCATGGCAGGCCTCGCCACGATCGTCGACACCAAAGTGCCGAACTTCTCGGGAAGCGATGGAGCGTCGTCGGTCCCAGATGGATTCTTCGTGGGATCGCAGGCTCCCGCCGATGTTCTCTCTCTGGGTGAGCAACTCGGTGTGACCCCCACGATCGACACTGTCTACGCCGATGGCTCGTGCTACTGCACCTATATGCCGCCGTCGACATCGATGACCCTCATGCTGGGCGTTGGCGCTCTGACGTCGTCCGAGGCCACCGCCATCGGTCAGTCTCTTGTGTCCGCCGGGCAGAGCGACGCCATCATTCGCATCATGTGGGAGCAGAACCAGGACATCAACGGATGGTTCCAAGACTGGAACCAGCTCAGTTTCTCTGCAGTCCAGTACATCTCAACCTTCCAGAACATCGTCACGACTATGCGTGCGGTTCCCGGTCAAGCTTTCCGCTTCATGTGGAACCCCAATGGCGGAACAGGCAACGAGGCACCGGGACGGACGTGGGACGACACATGGCCGGGTTCGGCCTACGTCAACTATGTCGGCGTCGACCAATACGACTACACGGGGTACTCGGCAAACATCGAGACGGTGATCGCCTTTGCCCAGTCGCAAGGACTGCCGGCGGCGATCCCCGAGTGGGGATTGAACGGGTCCGATGACCCGTCGTACATCAATGGTGTGGCGAGCCTGGTCAACAACGCCGCAAATGACATCGCACTGCAAGCCTATTTCAGCTATGACGGTGGATCCGGCGGGATCAACTCCGAGATCACCCAGTTTCCTCAGTCCGAGGCGGCATACACGGTTGACTTTGGCGGCTCAGCCACGAGCCTGCCTTCCGCAACGAGCACCACCAAACCGCCGTCGTCGACAACGCTCACCACGCCGCTGGGTACCACCACCACGCCTGCTTCGCCATCGTCCGCACCGCACGTGATGATGGTCATGATGGAGAACGAGGGTTCTGGCCAGATCATCGGGAATCCCGCCGTGCCCTTCATCAACAGCCTTGCCTCGACGTACGGCTCAGCAACCGAGTCGTATGCAATCGCGCACCCGTCGCTGCCCAACTACCTCGATATCGTGTCAGGCTCGACTCAGGGGGTGACGGTCGACCAGCCGCCATCGTCCGGCAGCTTCCCCCGCGTCACGACGCTCGCTGATCAGCTCGCCGAAGCTGGCTTTTCGGAAACTGCATACGCCGAGAACCTCCCGACCGATCCCATAAGTGACTCCGGACTGTACGCCGTTCGCCACTTCCCATGGGTCTATTTTCCCAGCACGAAGATCACCATTGCCGACGCGTCTACAACGATCTCGGATCTCAACGGTGCTCACCCGCCGGACTTCGTCTGGTACACGCCGAACTTGACTGACGACGGCCACACAGGTGTGCCAGTCGACACTGCGGCTCAGGAGTTGGCCGACAGCGACGCATTTCTCTCATCATTCGTTCCGTCGGTGCAGTCGACGGCGTGGTACCAGTCCGGTGGTGAGATCATCATCGAGTGGGATGAGGCGTTCGACTCTGACACGTCCGGCATCGACGGTGGCTCTGGTGGCCACGTTCCCACCATCGTGGTGTCCTCTGCGCTGAAGGCCAGTCCCCAACATGACTCCGCACCGGTCGACACCGTTGGCATCCTGCACTCGATCGAGGACACCTACGGGCTCCCCTACCTCGGCGGCGACACGGCGGACGGCAACATCGACGCCTTGCTGAACGCCACGACAGCCCCGTCGACAGCCCCTTCGACAGCCCCTACGACCGTTCCTACGACAGTTCCTACGACAGTTCCTACGACAGCCCCTACGACCGTTCCTACGACAGCCCCTACGACAGTTCCTACGACAGCCCCTACGACAGCCCCTACGACGCCAACGCCGACATCCACCACGGTGGCGGTGGCACCCGAAGTGGGAACCTCCGCCCAAGGGCTCACGGCCTCTGTCTCGCCCGCCCCCGCCGGTGGGACGGTGCAATTCACCGTGGACGGCTGGGTCATGGGTGACGCGATACCCGTCAGCTCCGAAGGCACCGCAGTGATGGCCTTGTACCTGGATGACGGCCCGCACCTGGTAGAGGCAACCTATTCGGGGAGCTCACTCTTTAGCTCGAGTTCGGGAGCCGCAGTCGCGGCTGTAGGCCAGGCTCCGACCTCGCTGCTCGTGGCCACTCCGGCCCGGATCGGGTTGGGACACCTCTACCAATTGAGCGCCACCCTCAGCAGCGCGGGTGCCCCCCTTTCAGGCGCGGCGGTGTGGTTCTCGGCAGTCGGCAGCGCCTTGTGCGTAGCCACGACCAACGCCGCAGGGTTCGCCACGTGTTCGATCGACGAGGGCACGACTGACCTGTTCTCGCTGGCCATTACGGGGGACACCGCCTCCTTCGGAGGGGACCCTACCCACCTCCCGGCCGTGGGCTACTCCCCGACACCCAACGAAGAAGACAACACCACTGGCCGATTCAACGCGACTGGCACGGGCGGCGGCCAAAAAGACAATGTGACATCTCCAAAGGATGGGGCGTCTCGTCATTTGCCGGGAGGATCTCGATCTTTTGGTTCCTTCGGCAAGCACTTCGGCTCTGCCACCACACACAACCTAGGATCCAACAACACAACGACCTCTTCCAATGTCATCCCCCCGAAGTCATTGCCCGTGTCGCCAGCTTCGGCCTACGCTTCAGACACACCCGCCACGCTGGTCAGGAACACGTCGGTCATCAATTCGCGATCCGGTGACGGCAGCGGACTGTTCGTGCTCGTGGGGTTGCTTGGCCTCACGCTCATCGCCGCGGCGACTCTCGGTCGGCGTCGGATTGTACGAGCGAACCTCAGAGCCGACCGCCCAGGGGCGCGAAGAGACTGAAGGCGCAGGGAAGCATTCGACCAACGATGTTCGCTTCGATAGCGCGTGGACTGAACAACGGGTGACAATCACGCGATATTTTCGTGAACTCAGGTAGGCAGTCGGACCCCCGCCATGGCAGACCAACATAAGACAATGCCACAAGGGCGCGGTCACAGCCACCTTCTGCGACCGTCGGGATTGAGCCGAGTCGCCCAGGCAACCTGACCGAACGGAATCCGAATGACTCGAGCGAGTCGGTGACGCCTGGGTTCACTTCCATCTCCACCCAATCGTCTCCGAGTAAGCCGCAACTTCACTTTCGCGCAACCGAATTCACCGAGCCCGCCATGTTGTCTTGCGGTCGACGACGGCTCGGCGACACCGACGCCTGGCGTCGAACAATTGAGCGCACGAGTCTTGCTCACCTTATTCGAAGGCGCAGACGTCCCGTATTGCCAGAAACGTTCGATGTCCGGCGGTGCGTGCGCCGGACGTTGGGTTCGGCGTCTACTTCGATGGCATTGCCTTTGAGACAGTGGGTCACACGGTGCGACACTCCATTGCCAAGGCAACAGGCAATCATCGGACCGCGGAGCAGATGGGCACGAGGTACCCCCTCGTCACCTGCAAAATTGGTCAGAACCGCAAGAAGTGAAGCCGCGGGTCTCAGTCCGCGACCCATACTCGTTGGGCTACTGAGACGGGCTCAGGTCGCCCTCTCCTCGGCCTCTGATCCAGGTCGCCAAAGAGAGTTCGGGCTTCTGCGCCGGTTAGGCACGCTAACTGAGGTGGACTCCAATAAACGCCTACTCGTCCCCCGCTTTCGGGGCGATGTTCCCACCTCGATCTCAGAGGGTGGCGGGTAGGAAGCTGGTCAGGAACCCGAACAAAACGTATAGGCCGGCGAGCCACATGGGAACCAAAATGAGCCACCGTCCCCGGCGCCCGAAATACCCAGACGCCCGCTGGTTGGCGAAGCCGAGGAGAACTAGGAGGGCGACCACCAGGAGGACGGGGGGGAGGTATAGGAGATTCCACTCGCCTGACCCACCTTCGATCACGTGAGACGCCTGCCTCGACGGTCCTTGGCCACCACTGGGGACCGCGACGGGTCCTGATCCCGACGGTTCGCGCAGAAGTGCGAGGACGACGAGCCGTTGAGTGGCCGAGTACTTCGGGTTGCAGGTCGTCAACGTCAGCCTGTTATCTCCAAACGCGTTTAGGACCGCTACGTCATTGGGCGAGACGGCAACGGGTGGTTGGGTGACGACATAGT
>DAIQQK010000146.1:0-7506 GCA_036786835.1 Acidimicrobiales bacterium
GGTACCAGGGACTGCCCGCTGACCACCAGCCGCAGGCGGATCCCGGCAGAGCAGACCTCCGCTGGCTCCGACACCCCTTCACGTGGCTCCGCTGGTGGTTCACTGTTCGTCGCGAGGGACCGTACGCTCCCGACTTCGACGATTTTCGCCGTAGCCGCTAACCAATCGCTGATCCACGCATCGTCTCAATATGGCGGACGGGCCTGCACCCTGGGATCGTTAGCCTGTCAGCGTGCAACCCCCTTATAAGGACATCACTTGGGTGCAGAGTGCCCACGCACGCAGCTTCCACGCCATTGAGCGCATCGACGAGGCAGGGGTTCGCCGAATGACCCGCTTGCCCGGATGGTCCGTTGGACACGTGTTGACCCACCTCGCCCGTAATGCTGATAGCCACGTGTTACGTGCGGAAGCAGCGATGCAGGGCGAGATTGTTGATCAGTATGTCGGCGGTCTCGAAGGCCGAGACGCTGACATCGAGACCGGTTCCAGCCGATCGGCGCAGGCCCTTATCGAGGACGTTCGTCGATCGGGCCAGGCACTCGAGGACCTTTGGCAAAACTTACCTCCAGAGTCATGGTCTGGACGTTCTCGCGACGCGGGCGGACAAGTGCGGTTTCTGTTCGAGCTACCTTCCCGCCGCTGGCAGGAGGTCGAAGTGCACCTAGTGGACCTCGACGTTGGCGTGTCGCACAAGGACTGGCCCGACGAGTTCGTCCTGGAATGGTTGCCTCGCACGAGAGAGCGCATGTGGGCGAAGATCTCGCGAGAAGGAATACATCCGCACTTTGATGATCCAGCGGACGAGTTGGCCTGGCTTTACGGCCGCCTTCCCTCCAATGACCCTCCACAACCTCCTCCATGGGGTTGACTATCGGAGGCTGTCCCGATCGGTAATGGAGGCCAGGTGGACGCTCGGGAACTGAAGGAGATTCAGTCTCCGGTGAACGTTCGCTTCTCCAACGCGAGTTCGCCCGCCCCACCGTTCAAGGCAAGACGGGCGAGCCATCATTCGGTTACCAGCGACCCCGGGTGAGCGCCGAACCGACAGACGGACACTCAGCGAAGCCTTAGGCGCTTCGACCTTGTGCGGACCGGGACACTTTCCGGACAATCGCACATCGCACCGCTGAGGAAGTCCCTGTTGCACTACACGGGACGCCTGCCTGGGCTACCTCACACGGCGACGCTGGAGGATCACACAGGTCACCATAGGCAACACCTCCTGCTACTAATCAGTTTACACCGAACGGTCCGTCCATTTGCACTAGATGTGCGCGACGATCGTCAAGATGGCGAAATCGGCCTGGCAGACCCACTGGCACAAGCACCCAGGAGTGCGATCAGGAGATCAGCTCTCTCTCGGTGAACGAGCTGCCGACCGGATGCGCAACATGATGGGGTCGTGGCCTTTTGTGTTCTCCTTCTTCGCCGTCATGATCACATGGGCCATTGTCAATACGCTTTTCATAGAACACGTCCTTCACCACAAACCGTTCGATCCCTATCCGTACATCCTGCTGAACTTGTTTCTTTCCATGCTTGCCGGCGTCCAGGCCGCTGCCCTCCTGATCGCCGCCAAACGAGCTGACGCAATCTCCTCGGAGATCGCAATCCACACCGAGAACAACACCGACGACATAAAGACGCTCATCCAGGAGAACACTGTTCTCACCGCGCAAGTGAAGAAGGCCACCGATCTCCTCGATGAGATCCACCTGCACGTGGCGAACATCGGTAAGAAGGTCGGAGCGGACATGGGTCGCTTTGCTCCCGGCGAAACCCCGGCCGCGGAAAGCTGATTGGACGACGGTCCAAAGGCACGATCTGAGGTGCCCTCGGTAATCGAATTCGTTTTCGGATCCGCTCCGATATGTTCGGGTTCATGCCGGGCAATTCGCAGGGTCTTCACAGAGCCGCCGCCTGTGGCTTCGAGCAGAATGCGACCGATTACGAGCGGGCCCGCCCGGCTTACCCGCCCGAGGCTGTGACATTCATCGTCGATCAGCTGGCCCTCGGTCCCGGAAGGACGATCGTCGATGTCGGAGCTGGTACTGGGAAGCTCACCCGCCTACTCATACCGAGTGGTGCCACCATCGTGGCCGTCGAACCCGTGGCCGCGATGCGAAGGGAGCTTCTGCGCGTGTCGCCGGAGGTCGTCGTTCATGATGCCGCGGCCGAGGAACTCCCTTTCGAACGGGGCACCATCGATGCCGTCGTCTGTGCGCAGGCCTTTCACTGGTTCGCCACCGCCACGGTCCTCCGTGAATTCGCCCGAGTGCTCAAGCATGGTGGGCATCTCGTCCTGATCTGGAACGTCCGCGACAACTCGGTCGACTGGGTGCGGAGATTCACTGACCTGCTGAAGCCGTACGAGGGCGACCGTCCTGACCACAATCGGGGGCATTGGAGAGAAGCCTTCGACCGCGACGTTCCTTTCGCGCCCCTGGAGACGGTCTCGTTCTTCCAGCATCAGTCGATGACACCCGATCTACTTGTTGCCCGGGCGGCATCTATGAGCTTCGTCGGTGCACTAGACGGGCGGACACGCGCCGAGGTCCTCCAGCGCGTCCGACAACTCGGGTCTGAGCAAGGCCGCAACTTCATCCTCCCCTATCGAACGGATGTGCACCTCACCTGTCGGCGATGACTTGCCGGATGTCTCCTACGATCTGGCAATGGTGCCAACGATCCGCGCTGCCGATGCCAATGACGTGCGGGCGGTGCTCGCCCTTTGGCATGAAGCGGACGCACTGCCTACACGAACCGACGACCCGGTAAACCTCGGTCGCTTGATCGACCACGACCCCCGGATCACTGATTGTGGTCGAATCGGATAGCGAGATCGTGGGATCGGTAATTGCCGCCTGGGACGGCTGGCGAGGTTCCATCTACCGGCTTGCGGTGACGTCGCGGCATCGCCGCAAGGGCCTCGCTCGACAGCTGCTGAAGGCCGCCGAGGAGCGACTGGGCCAACGCGGTGCGGTTCGATCGCAGGCGATCGTTGTCGAGTCGGATGTGCAGGCTTTGGGCTTCTGGCAAACCAGCGGATGGGATCAGCAGGTCCAGAGGGTCCGCTTTGTGAGGGGATGACGCCGTTCTTGATACTGAGGTCCATTTCCAACCGTGCCACCGTCCTTATCGCGTCCACATTGCTGCTCGCGGCCTGCGGATCGGGTCCCTCGACGGCGGCGGGCAACCCGGCTTCTGCCGGCCACGCCCTCTCCTGGGTGGACCAACCCGTGTCGTTCTCGGCGGGGGGACTGACCGTCTACGCCACCTTCCGCCATCCCGTCGGAGCCCGCGGCGCCGTGCCGGGGGCACTTCTCATAGCGGGAAGCGGACCGACGGATCGAAACGGCAACAGCCCGCTCGAATCCGGGACCGTCGATACGCTTAAGACACTCGCCGACTGGCTGTCCTCTGACGGGGTGGCGAGCATCAGATACGACAAGCTCGGAAGCGGCGAGACGGGCCTCGGACCCTTCGCAACGAATCTCGACGCGATCGGGATCGCCCTATATGAGCAGGAGACACTTGCTGCTCTCAGGTTCCTCGTCGCGCAGAAGGGGATCAACGACGGAAGCATCGCGGTGTTCGGGCATAGCGAAGGGGCGCTGTTCGCTCTACTGCTCGCGACGGGACACGCAGGAGACGCTCCGCCCATCCACGCCCTAGGCCTCATCGAACCTCTGAGCCTGCGATACCTCGACGTCATTACCGCCCAGGTCCAGGCACAAGTCGCTGGTCAGCTCGCGTCGGGCGAGATCACCGCGGCCGTCGCAGATCAGGTCGATGGGACACTGGCCTCCGCAGTGACCCAGCTCCGTCAGACCGGCCAAGTGCCTGCGAACCTCCCCTATGGCCTGTCGGGGATCCTCAGCCCGTCGACCGCGCTGTTCCTCTACCAAGCCGATCAGTTCGACCCGGCAGCCTTGGCTGCATCACTGCCAAAGGGCACTCCGGTGCTCGTTTCGTGCAGCGACGCGGATGTCCAAGTGTCCTGTGGGCAGGTGGAGCACCTCGTCGGTGGTTTGACCAGTGCGCGCGCCGCGATCGACTTCCTCCACCTCAGTGGCGTCGACCACGTGCTCAAAGAGGACCCAAGCGGGTCCGCCTCCGACTACACCAAGCCCCTTCCGTTCTCGTCGGAATTGAAGCATTCCTTGCAAAGTTTCATGCTGCACTCGTTGTCATAGCCCTTTGCGATCGCTCTACAGCGGCTTCTCTCAGGCGTTCTGGAGCACGTCGGACGAGCCCTCGATATTGTTCGCAACGTGCGGGTTCTCGTGTTGGGAGCGGGATTCGGCGGCTTGGAGCTTTCCGCGACGCTCTCCGAAGAGCTCGGGGATGAAGTCGACGTTCTGCTATTCGACCAGTCCGAAGGCTTCATTTTTGGATTCTCCAAGCTGGACGTCATGTTCGGACGCCGCCGCCCCCAAGAGGTCTTCCACTCCTACAGCGAGCTCACCAAGCCGGGAGTGCAGTTCGTTCACACCGTCATTCGTGCCATCGACCCGGAGGTGAAGCGCGTCGAGACCGATGCCGGGACATTCGAGGGAGATGTGGTCGTCGTGGCATTGGGCGCGGACCTCGACCCATCGGCAACACCAGGCCTCAGCGAGGCCGGTCATGACTTCTACTCTCCAGAGAGCGCGTTCGCACTTCGTGACGTCCTTACAGAGTTCACGGGGGGCAACGTCATCGTCGGAGTGACTTCGACGCCATTCAAGTGCCCTCCGGCACCAAGTGAGACGGCCCTCTTGATGCATGACTATCTCACCGATCGCGGATTACGAGCTGAGTCGACGATCTCGCTGGTCATGCCATTCGGAGTTCCGATACCACCTTCGCCGGCGGCATCGAATGCCCTCCTGAGCGCGTTCTCAGAGCGCGGAATTTCATGGCATCCCGAAAGGCTCGTACAGAGCCTCGACCCGCAGCGGAGAGTAGCCGTGCTCTCCGACGGCGACGAGCTGTCCTTCGACTTGTTCCTCGGGGTCCCACCGCACAAGGCACCGCCCGTGATCGAGACGTCGGGAATGACCGTCGACGGATGGGTCCCGGTGGATCCGATGACTCTCGAGACACGGTTTGCCGACGTCTATGCGATCGGGGACGTCACGAGTGTCGGCACGCCAAAGGCAGGTGTCTTCTCGGAAGGTCAGGCTGCTGTCGTCGCTGCGCAGCTCATCGCCCGCCATCGAGGAGTCCCGACCCCTGCGACCTATGACGGACGAGGAATCTGCTACCTAGAGTTCGGGCGGAATGCGGTAGGGAAGGTAGACGTGAGCTTCTTGAGCGGGCAGCGACCCGCAGGTGAGCTCGAAGGCCCCTCCGAACTCGTCGCAGCCGAGAAGGTCGAGTTTGGGTCGAGCAGAATCCGGAGATGGTTCGATCGAGACTGGACCGTGGATGAGGGCTGAGCGGCGATCCGAGGACGGGCGTATCGTCGTCAGTTGACATATGGCGCGATGGCGCCAGCGGATTCGACGAGCCAAACCCGGGAGGAATGCGATGGCCGGTGTGCGCCTGATGGTCGGGACCGTGAAGGGAGCCTTCATCCTCACGTCGGACGGCAAGCGTGCCGACTGGCAGGTGGAGGGCCCCATCTTCGGAGGCTGGGAGATGTACCACCTCAAGGCGTCTCCCGCCGATCCGAATCGGGTCTACGCATCGCAATCGACGAGCTGGTTCGGCCAGCTGGTCCAGCGCTCTGACGACGGCGGCAAGACGTGGCAGCCGGTGGGCAACCAGTTTCAGTACGAGGGTGTGCCCGGCACCCACAAGTGGTACGACGGGTCGCCCCACCCGTGGGAGTTCGCCCGGGTGTGGCATTTCGAGCCGTCTGCGGGGGATCCGGATGTCGTGTACGCGGGAGTGGAGGATGCGGGTCTCTTCTACTCCGCCGACGGCGGACTCAACTGGCAGGAGCTGCCGGGATTGCGCGGGCAGGAGTCAGGAGGGTCGTGGCAGCCGGGTGCGGGGGGAATGTGCCTTCACACGATCGTGCTTCACCCGACCATCCCCGAGCGCATGTTCGCAGCCATTTCGGCCGCGGGGGTGTTCCGAACGGACGACGGCGCGAAGACGTGGCGACCGGTCAACAAGGGGCTGCGATCGGAGCAGATCCCCGATCCGACGGCGGAGGTCGGTCACTGCGTTCACCGCGTGGCGCTTCATCCCTCGCGCCCGGACGTCCTCTTCATGCAGAAGCACTGGGACGTGATGCGCAGCGACGACGGAGGCGACTCTTGGCAGGAGGTGAGCGGCAACCTGCCGACCGACTTCGGTTTCACCATCGATGTCCACGCCCACGAGCCCGAGACGATCTACGTGGTGCCCATCAAGAGCGACTCGGAGCACTACCCGCCGGAGGGGCGACTGCGCGTTTACCGCAGTCGCACAGGTGGGAACGACTGGGAGCCGCTCACTTCGGGGCTTCCCCAGAGCAACTGTTACGTGAACGTCCTGCGTGAGGCCATGTCGGTCGATTCCCTCGAACCGTGCGGCGTCTACTTCGGGACGACAGGCGGGCAGGTCTACGCCTCGGCCGATGCGGGGGACACCTGGAATCCGATCTTGCGAGACCTTCCGAGGGTCCTCTCGGTGGAGGCGCAGACGCTGCCGTGATCCGAGTGGTGCTGCCTGCCCACCTGCGAACCCTCGCCAATGTCTCGGGAGAGGTCGAGTTAGACCTGTCGTGCCCCGCTACGATGGCCGACCTTCTCGACGCGCTCGAAGACCGCTACCCGCAGCTTCGCGGGACGATACGCGACCATGTCACCCGCAAGCGCCGCGCTTTCGTCAGGTTCTTCGCGTGCGAGGAGGACCTGTCCTTCGAAGCAGAGGACTCGGAGCTTCCGGACCCCGTGCTGCGGGGCGTCGAGCCCTTCTGCATCGTCGGCGCGATGGCCGGGGGATAGCTCGGGTCCTTACCCAGTTCGGAGCATCGAGTCGATATTGCCGTTCTCCGGATTAGAGGCTTGACCGAGGTGACCCACCCCGTAGGTGTTTTCGATCGAAGCGAGGATCCCGGCGGTGTCGACAGGGGCGATGTCTTTCTGCGGTGCGGATTTCAGCGCGGCCGACACCACGATCGTGGGGATGTGGCCGCCTCCAGCACCGTTGATCCCCGAGTCGTCGCCGTCCGATTCGTCCCACTCGATGATGATGCGGCCACCGGCCCGATACCAGGCAGTCGCCTGCACCTTCGGGATGAAACTCGACAAGAAGGCATCTCCCTGTTGAACCGTCCCGTCGTGCTCGTCGTCGATGAGGTTGGGTGTGTACCAGACGAAGTCGGGGGGATTCGAGGAGTTGAGGTCGCCGAGCATCGAAGAAGCATCGGAGATGGGCATCTTGGTGTTCGGGAAGTACTCCCAGGGGAAGTGCCGCACGGCATACTCGCCTGAGCTGGTGCTCGGCGCCACAGGCAGGTTCTCTGCATACGCGCCTTCCGTCACCCCGGCGGAGGCGAGCTGGTCGGCAAGGGTAAGGGCGCCC
>DAIQQK010000147.1:0-7488 GCA_036786835.1 Acidimicrobiales bacterium
TCGCCGACGCCATCGACGCCGTCTTCGAGGACACCTCGGTGTCGGAGCTCTTCGGTGGGGACAACCTGGTCTAGTTGGCGCAGGCGGGCGGTGCGGTGGCGATCACCGACACTGTGGGCCTGAGCGGTGGCACCGGCGCGCGTAGCACGACGGTGGTCAACGGTGGTCGTGGCTCCCGATCACGACCTTTTGGATCTGCGCCGAATAGCTCGCGTCGGTCATGATCACATTCACCGTTGGTGAGGATCGATCGCGCGGATATGCGATTCCACTCAACCTGGTGAAGAACGGCTGCATCAATGGCTCGTATCCCGCCGTCGTCAATTGCCAAAGGATTGCCTGCCCGTACTGGTACTCCACGTAGTCCTCTGGCGAGAAGTGTGCTGCATGCGGGATGGGCCAGAACTTGACCGTGACTGCCCCAGGCGGGATCTTGCTCGCCACGGTTCGCACGACATTGCTCACCTGCGTGCTTTCCTGGGGGCTCACCGGGTTCACCGAGGTCTGAGACGGAAGCTTCCAGGTGCCGGCGAGACCCATCACGACCAGCACCCCTGTCAGGATTCCGAGTGCAACGGAAGGTGACGGACCGAGCCGCAGAGAGACTCGCTGCAGGGACCGGGCGCGTGCGACCTCGATCACCGCCCAGACCACAACGAGCCACCAGAGGTAGGCGACAATCCAGAGCATGGTCACGAGCCATGACAAAGAGCCCGTATTGATGCGGGGCACTGACGCGAAATCGGCCACGACACAGACCGAGCACAGCAGCCCGATGGTCGCCAGTGCAGCCAGATCCTTGCGCCCGTATCGCGCGGCGACGGCGGCGACGACCGCGATGACAGCCAGGACGACGACGCCGGCCACCACCGGCTCCGAGCCGAGGGAGGAGAAGGAGGTGGCGGGGTCATATTGACGGACGGCAAGAGGACGTGGCCACGCCATTCCCGCCACGTTCCGGAGGCCGAAAGCAAACCCCAGAGTCGCCTCCCTCCTGGCCGCGAGCACGCCGGTCAGATTGCCGTAGGAACCGAAGACCTCTTGTAGGAGCGTCGGAATCCAGCAGACAATCCCCACGGCGAGCCCGGTCGTCAACCAACGAAAGCGTTTCGACCTCCCTGAATGCCAAACTCCGAGAAAAGGCGACACGATCACGAGGCTCACCACCACTAACCCATAGAACAGCTGCGCCTGAACTGTCACAGAGGCGGTGAACACCAGCACGGGCCACCAGCCGAACGAGCCCAGTGCGACGGCCCACGCCAGCACGATCGATGCCAGCAAGAAGGCCAGGCCGAAGTTGGCATTCCAGAGTTGGTGACCAAAGACCGACGGAACTGTCCAAGCCAGATCGGCGACGGCTAGAGCCACGAGGACACAGGCCAACGACCGACGAACTGACCACATCGCCTCGACAGCGACGGAGAGCACCAGTCCAACAATGAGCGCCGATCCCCACAGCGCGCCCTGCAGGTGATCGATGTGGATCGGGACGGTGAGGAGCACAAACTGAAGTGGTCCAAGGTCGTAGAGCATGTGACCCGCAACCAGGGCGTCGGAGTGCATGCCCACCAATGGAGGGTGCAACGAGAGGACCTGGTAGGAGCGCAGAGTAATGGTCGCATCGTCCCCCAACAACGGTCGCCATCCCCGGATCATCTCGATGACGGTCGGGACCAAGACGATGGTCCAGATCACGACGTGACTACCGATGCGTGCGACGCGATCGACCTGTGCCATGGCCGATTTCGCCATCAGGCGGGTCCTGTCACAGCGGTGATCGCCGTTTGAGTCCGCCCCAGCTGATGGGCACCGACGACATGATCCGGGCGAGATTCCCACCCGCGCTCATCCGCCGGAGGTGGCACCCGTGGCCGCGACCGGGGGGCCGATTGCCACGACGCGTACCGCCCTGACGGGGTTGGTGACGCTTCTTCCATGCCCCGGCGTGAGGTCGACTTCGGTGATGCCGGCACCGACATTCAGCCGGACGAGTCCGTTCGTATCGCTGACCGCCGGTGCCTGCTCCGGACGCGGGGTCGACACGACGACGCCGGACGCGGCGCTGCCGTGGGCCCCTTGGAGACGCAGCCCGAGCGTCTGCGGCTTCTGGCTGTAGAGGAAGACGGACCCGTCACCGCTCAGGCTCGGCGATGCGGCGAAGGACCATCCCGACCCCGGGAACACTCGGACTCCGGCCAGCTCGCTCGAGAACCCGCCGATCGCGACATCAACGGTCCGCATGTCGCGGGGGAGGATGGAGAGCGCAAACTGTGGCCCGAAACCGATCTGGACGCGACCGGGTTCGCTGCCGACGTACGGGGCGCTCGGCTGCGTCAGGATCGCACAGGGGTGAAAGTTCGGGTTCTCGAAGCGGGCAGTGACGTTTTGGACTTTGACGTCCTGAATCTGTCCGTGCCAGTGGTCATTGTGCAACCCCACCCAGACCGGGTACTCGATCACGACGAAATTGCCGATCCCGAGCTGCTTGCAAGTCGATTCGGCAATCACCTTGGACAAGGTCTCCATGTCGACAGCAGTCCTGATGATGTAGCTCCGGTCTGTGGAGTCCAGGAAGTACGGAGCCAACGGATGCGAGCCGTACGAGTTGCGCAGAACCGGTCGCTCGCTGTTGTCAAGCAGCTGGGGAAGGCATGCGACGGCCAGCACGACCATGGCGATCCTCAGCAGCCACTTCGAGTATCGGGCCAGGGCGATCGCGATGAGCGGGGACCAGATCACGAACAGTGGGATATAGAAGCGCACCTCGAAGATCTGGAAACGAGCGATACCCGCAAAGACCAGGTACCCGATCGTCAGGCTACCGGCCATGAGTACGAGCACTCGCATGCGCCGGTCACCGCGAACGAGAAGGACGACGCAGGTCAGCCCAGTGAGGCATATCAGAACAACGTCGAGCGGGTCCGCCCCCTCATCTTCACTCCGATCCCATGCCGTGTAGTCCCGCACCGCGAACGCGTCGAAATAGGCAGAGGTGTCGGGTCCGACGAAGTAGTCCCAGTTGTCCTGAGAGATGCCGAAGACGTCGTACACGCGGTGGAATTTTCCGAGGATGAACTTGCTGACGGCTGTCTCAGGGCCACTTCGCCCGTTTCCCATCATGAAGTTGGCCGCGGTGCTCCTGACGATGTCTGCACCGGCGGCTCGCCAGGTCAGATTGGTGCTGAGAACAGCTTGCGCGTCCGGGCCATCTGGGGAACCGAAGATCGACTGGTCTTGATAGAGGAATGGGCCCGCGATGACGAGAGCGGTCAAGGCGATCCCGGCGGCGATCTGAGCCGCTCGGCGTAGCCGGATCGACGGTGCGAATTCCGTCTCGGTCGCGATCCGCCAGATCAGGAGTGCGACTGCGGCGGGTCCTACCAGTGCGACGGTCGTACCCTTGGTCAACGCCGCCAGACCCGCCGCCAACCCAGCAAACAGGGCAAAGGACCGCCAGTGGCGTATCGGATCCTGTGCCAACAGAACGAAAATGAGACACGCACCCAGAGAGGCGGCGAAGATGTTGTTCTCGGTGCTCGTCGCCGAGAGCGCGAACGACGGGATCGTCGTGCAGACGACGACGGCCCCCACCTGGACCAATCTCGTTGCGCCGAGCACCCGGGCGATTTCAGAGACTGCAACGACGCACACTATGGCGGCAAAGAGTTGGACGAATCCGTCGAGCCGATCGCTGCCGAAGAGAAGGTGGAAGTGCGCCAGGTTGTATTCAGTCAGCGGGGAGTAGTCGACCTGCGCGGTGAAATGTGCTGGAAACGGACCAACGCTCTGATCCTGTATCCAGTGCTCGACGCGGGCCAGGTGATAATCCAGGGAATCGCCGTTTGACGGGAGGTACGCCAGAGCCAAGTAGACGAACACGCCGAAATAGAAGGCAGGGATGAGGAGCCAGAACGTCTCCTCGGTCCGCAGCGTCTGTGAGACCCACCGGACGGGCTGGATCGCTCCCCGCGATCGGGAGGCGGCGGTGAGGTATGCCCCCAGGGCACGCCAGGAGAGGCCCAGGAGGCACAGCGCGACGAACAGCCAACCTCCCAGGACGAATTGCCTCGTGAAGTGGTGGCCGATACTGCTGAGCTCGGTCATCGCGACCAGCACGGCTTCGAAGAGCAGATACCCGACGAGGAACGCGCCGCGCCTCGACAAGGTCGGCCACCCGAGGAGCGCCTTCTTGGTCCACACCAGGAACCAGAGAAGGGCGAAGACGACCAGCAGGACCGCTAGCGCCACGTGGTACCGATGATCTCCGAACGGGCTCCGGCATCGGGACGGAAGCCGAGAGCGACGAAGGTGGCTCTGGTCGTCGTCCGATGGCTGGGAGCTGGGTCCAATGGTCGGCGACGGGCCTGGGCGTCAGAAGACGACATCACGTCCATCGACGACCGCACGTGCGATATACGTCGGTCAGCAGGGCGGATCCAAGAGTTGTGAGCCTCCGGTCGACCGGGTTTGTGACCGCGTGCGGTGTTCGGGCGTCCCCGAGTCGTGCCAACCCCAAGGACGGGCATTCGGGCCAATATAGTGATCGCAAACAATCGGATGTGGGCGGCCAGCGGAAACCCGGCCTCCCCCATGCTCGAACGCCCCAGGAGGGAAGCGAAGTTTGTCGTCCATCTACGAGGTTCCGGTAGATCCCAATGCCGAGAACAACAGCCATGCCTTCGCCCTCTCTCTCGTCGGATACAACAAGGCGGTTCTCGAGGTCGGTTGTTCCACGGGTTACCTCACCAAGGTGATGGTGGAGCGCGGTTGCAACGTGGTGGGGATCGAGCTCGATCCCGAAGCCGCCGAGAAGGCCGAGGAGTGGGCCGAGCGTGTCGTTGTGGGCAACATTGACGAGGGGGACGTCTGGAACTACGTGAAGGACGAGGCCTTCGATGTCGCGGTTCTCGGCGATGTGCTCGAGCACCTGCGCGACCCGTTGGCCTCGTTGCGCCAAGCCGTCCGCAAGCTCAAGGCCACGGGCTATGTGGTCACCTCCCTGCCGAACGTTGCGCATGGGGACGTGCGCATCGCCCTATTACAGGGAAGATTTCGCTACGCAGAGACTGGCCTGCTCGATCGGACGCACATGCGGTTCTTCACGCTGGAGACGATCCGCGATCTGCTGAAAGACGCAGGCCTCGTCGTCGTGGACACCAAACGGGTTGTCATGCCGCTGTTCCATTCGGAGCTCGGCGTCAAGCGGGGAGACGTGAGTCATAAGACGCTCGATGAGCTCCATGCAGACCCGGAAGTCGAAACCTATCAGTTCGTGATGAAGTCGATTCGTGACAACGGCGATCTGGCAGTGGCGCAGTTGGCGAACAAGGTCAGCGACCTGACTGACCGCGTGCACAATCAGAGGATGCGCATCGCTCTGATGCGGAAAGGTCTCCGTGACAACCACGCGCTCGACATGCACCTGCGCGAACACCAGCGGTATGTCAAAGCCCTCGAGGGCCATGTGTCTGGCCTTGAACACAACATCGAGGTGCTGAACGAGGCGCTCGTTGCCAGCGAAACCCGCTACCAAGCCCTCCTCGGTCAGAAGTCGGCGCAGGTCAGCTCCCCGCTCAGACGGGCTTACCATGCGCTCGCCCGCACCTTCAAGAAGCCCAACTGAGAGCACAACGTCGATGAGCGAGGTCGGTGTCAGCCAGGTCGAAGAGCAACAGGCTCCTCACATTCTGGCGTTCTATCTCCCCCAGTACCACCACGTCCCCGAGAACGATGCCTGGCATGGTGGTGGCTTCACCGAGTGGAGCGTCGTGGCCAAGAGCCATCCGCTCTATCCAGGGCACAGGCAGCCGGACCTCCCCGGAGAGCTCGGGTTCTACGACCTGCGCGTGCCTGAGACCCGGTACCTCCAGGCGAGACTGGCCAGAGAGCACGGGGTCACGGGATTCTTGTACTACCACTATTGGTTCGCGGGCCGTCGAATGCTGGGACGGCCATTTCAAGAAGTGCTCGAGTCGGGGAAACCCGATTTTCCGTTCGCCCTCTGCTGGGCCAATGAAAGCTGGTACAGAAGGTGGCAGGGCAGCCTCGACGAGATGATCCTGGAGCAGACGTTCAGCGAGGAGGATGACGTCGCACACATCCGGTGGCTCATCGAGGCCTTCAAGGACCACCGCTACATTCGAATCGAAGGCCGTCCGCTGCTTGCGATCTATCGACCTCATTTTCTTCCGAATTCGAAACGGACCGTGGAATTGTGGCACCGGGAATGCGAGAACGCCGGAGTGGAGCCCCCGTGGCTCATCGGTTTCGAGACAGGTGACGCTTTCACCGATCCGGGCCAGTTCGGTTTCGACGCGAGTGCCCAATTCGTGCCGCATCATCTTCCACACCTCATAGGCTCGAAACCATTCAGGTTCGGTGCGGAGAAGTCGCACAGAATGTACGAGTACGACGATGTGGCGTCGGCCTATCTCAATCGTCCGGACGCCTCGTGGCGGAGGTATCCCTGCGTGGCGACGGCGTGGGACAACTCTCCCCGTCGGCAAACCGGAGAGGCACTGATCCTGCACAACTCGACTCCGGAGGGCTACGGAAGATGGTTGAGCGAGGCAGCCACGCGCCAGAGTCATTCGGCCGGGAGTCAGGGCATCGTCTTCATCAACGCCTGGAACGAATGGGCCGAAGGCGCGCACCTGGAGCCTGATGCATTTTGGGGACGGGCGTACCTGGAGGTGACGAGGGACGTACTGCAGGGCGCCTTCGGTGAATTGAAGGGAGAGCCCGGCGCCGCCGAGCTTACCCATCCGCCGCCGATCGCAACCGAGGGCCTGTACCACGATCTCTACGAGAAGTTCGTCGCACTCCAACAAACTTCGAGCGAATACCTCTCATACTTCGATCGGCGCATCCGGGAGCTGAAGAACCATTACGAAGCCAGGCTGGGATGGGCACGGCATCAAGCGACGCACGTCATCGAAATGAACGAGTGGTTGGCGGAACAGCTGCAACTCCAGGCTGATCGCATGCGTGAACTCGCACTGCCGGACGTGCCGTCGACGGATTGGCTCTCGCCTCGACCCTACGAATCCAATCGTGTGGGCGGAGGCAACGCAGACAGCCCCGAGTCCCGGGCCCCCGGTGGCGACGGACAGGAGGACGTCGGCGAGCTGACGGTTTCCCGGGCCGGGGACGAGGACGACGGCGAGGCTCCGGTGGTCCTCACCGAGGAGGAGGAACGCCGCCGGGACGAGGGGTACAACGAACCGCCAGGGATGCCGATCTCTCAATGGCTGATCGAAGTGGACGCCTCGGACTGACACGGCTGACCCCGCCCCCCTTCCCGTCCGGGCAGTCGTGGATGTTCCCGCCCGGGCGCGATTGGAAGATCGAGTCGGGGCGGCTACGCTGGTAGCCCGTTCGCCGGAGGCCCGCAGCCGTCCGCGCACGCCACTCTCGCCACCTGAGGAGATCCGTTATGGCCGAAGTCGTACTTGCCGCAGAGGTCGGGCGCCCGCTCGGCTCGCG
>DAIQQK010000148.1:0-7478 GCA_036786835.1 Acidimicrobiales bacterium
TGGCGACAGCATCCGCTGTCAGCCGAGGTGATGCGTGGATCCCTTGAAACCGCCGCCCTTTGCGGTCGGACGCCCCGTCGCGGGCGCCCCTAAGATGCTCCGCCAGAGCACTAGCGGGGGGAGGCGACGGTGAGGACACCCTTGCGCTTTGGTACAAGGCGTTCGGTGACGGCATCGATCCTGGCCGTGATGGCGATGCTGGTGGCCGCGTGCTCGTCCTCCGGGAGTTCGTCGCCCACACCGTCCATCACGGGACCGCTCTTCGGCATTGTCATGGCGGCGTCGATCGGGCCACAGGGAGCACCTGTAGGCGAGGCGTTCACGTTCTCGCCCGACACCCACCAGATCGTCGCGATCATGCCGATCGGGAAGATCAGCCACTCCGAGAAACTACGCGTGGCGTGGTCATCACTGGATGCCGCGGGCTCGCCGACGGTGTTGTTCCACCAGACGATCCCGGTGCCGTCGTTCACCAATGCTTACTCGACCGCCGTCGTCACCGGCACCCTGGCGGTGGGTAACTACGAGGTCACAGCCACCCTCGGGTCCGAGCACACCTCTGTGAACTGGAGTGTCATTCCAGCGTCGCCGTCCACGACTTCAGCGCTACTACCTCCCGGGATCGCTGTGGGTACCCCGTCAGGTCTGACAGGCACGGCATCGACGACCAACCTCGACTCCGTTCTCGACGCGGCGGGTGCAGGGCCGCTCACGCCCGGACCCGACGGGACGGCCAACCCCCTGCCGCCATCGCCGCCTCCGGCGTCGGCGTCGAGCCAGAACGGCGCCTGCCAAAACTTCACTACCGCGGGCGAAGCCATCCTCACCGACTTCGAGGCGGCGGCGCACGGGTCGCATTGCGACAGCGCCGTCACCCTCGAGGCCGCCGAGAACGGTGCCCCGCTGGAGGTCATCGCCACGGCCGAGCCGAAGGGGAAATTAGGTTTCGTCGATGCTCAGACGACCGTGCCGTTGTGTTCTCTGCCGGGCCACAGCGAAACTCCTGGCACCACGATCAGGTTGGTCGCCGAGCAGGCGGGGCACCCCGAGGCCACCGTGCATTTCGAGACCACCCTCGAGGACTCAATGAGCCCGGGGGTCTATATCACCGGCAACGCCTCCCCGGCCCCCGGCACCAAGGTGTCGGCAGGTCAGCGCATCGACGTGGACATCCTTGCCGCTCCCATCCCCCCGACATACGGGCTCGACTACATCGAAATCACGAGCAACACCGGCGCCGACACGAAGGCCCACGCCGCGCCAGGCTCGGGCTGTGGAATCCTCAACCAAGCCCGCAAAACCCACTTTTTCGACACCATTCCACCGAACCCTCCGCCCTTCTACACAGTCTCGATGACCGCCTATGAGAAGGGAGGAAGATCAACCACCGGGCCGCAACTGTCCTGGCCCACCGGCAACGAATGGACCGGCACCGCGCACTACTCGGATACGGAGACCGGGCAGTGCACGAGCGGCGACGATGTCAGCACGACCCTCGATCTGGTTGTCGCCCGCAATGACACGTTCGCGGGCACCGCGACGCTCACCTACAACGCGACCCGGGCCTGTGGGACTCTCGACACAACCCAGATGAAGACTTTCCCGGTGACCGGCCTGATGACCGGAGGCCAGTTTCATTTCGACTCCAACAACATCGTTCTCTTCTACCCAACGGTGGTGGTCGTCCCGATCACGGGCTCGACCGCCACGGCCGAGTTCAGCGGGTCCCTGCCCCTCGGCAGTTGGACTGCGTCGGTCAACCTGAAGTGCAAGACCTGTTGAAGATGTTGAATGCTGGGTAGGGAGATGTCCTTGCCCGACGATGAGCCTCCAAGCGCTTGCTCTCCCTAGCAGGAAACCCCGCGGACCTGACCGGGCGGAAAAATGCCAGGCCGCTAGGACACGGCCAGCACGACTACCCCGGACCCCAGTCGCACCCGCTATCGGATGCCCCGGCGGTGGCTTCTGACCGCTAACAAATGATGCTTACATGACCCCCTGGGTCCCCATGCGCAGTCGTCTACCCGCTCTATAACTTGGCGAAAGGAAATAACGTCCCAATTCGTGCAGTGCCAACTCGTGTCCATCGCGTCCTCGAAGTGCCGGTATGTGGCACTCGAGATTGATTCGATGCGGAGCTGCGGAACGCTGCGGAACTCTTAGGAGCGGCTGAGGAATAATCAGACGCTCTGAGACACCTGGCGACGTAGGAGGCGAACCCGGCTGGGCTGTAACGCAGAGAGCCAACCACGGATACCGTCCAGGATCCGGGCAATTTGGAATGGCCAAACGGTTGCTGCTGCCTAGGGCGCCTAGTCAAGCCGCCGGAACCTCGACGTGGGCTGGACCGTTACGCAGTAGGTGGGACAGACCGCGAAACACCGGATGCGGGTGCTCGGCGCGCAATCTGTCGAGGGCGAGCTGCATGAGACTTGTGATCTCGCAATAGCAGCTGTCCACCACGGCCTCGTCTTCAGCTGCTTCAGGTCCGAACCTGGCCCAGTCGAGTGGCGGCAGGAACTCCACGGTGATCGCTGCCGGAAGGGGAAGCGGTGGAGTGAGTGCTGAGTTGAGGCCGAAGGGCGGGCCGAGCAGGATCGGAAAGACCTCTATACGGAGCTTGTTAAGACCGAGGGCTCGCGCTAGGCGCTCTCCGCGCGACAGGACCACGACGATGTGCTGGGCTCCATGCGCAACCACCGGGACCACCGGAACCCCGGTGCGTAGTGCGAGCTTCACAAACCCGTGACGTCCCGCGAAGTCGACACGGTCGCGAGCAGACCACGGCCTGCAGGCCTCGTAGTCCCCACCTGGGTAGACCATCACGAGGGCGCCCTGGGCAAGGGCAGCCTCGGCCTGCTTATTCCCGGCGGGTATCGCTCCTAGACGTCGTAGCAAGGCCTCGACTCCGGGCACTGCAAAGAGAAGGTCGTACGCAAGTCCGTAGACGGGCTGGTCGATACCGCGCCGGCCAGCCATGGCCAGCCAGGTGATCCACACGTCGGGCATGTAGAAGAGCCCGGAATGGTTGCCGACAACGACTACCGGTCCGTCTCGGGGGAGATTCTCGATTCCCCGCACCTCAGGCGAGAAGAAGCTTGTGTAGCGCGCACCAAGACCCACCAGGCGGTGGATGAGCTCAGGGTCACGGCGAAACACCGGAGCGGCCCGCTCGCGCTCGATCCTGTGGCCGAGAAGCGAGACGAGTGGCCGCAGGATGCCCCCCGGCTCCTCCTTGGGTTCGTCACCCTTAGGACTCGAAACCATGTCAGCCCCCAGCCAAGACACCTTCCTCTAGCTTTTGTCGCGCTTCGGTCAATTCGGGGACAGAGTCGTTAGGCCCCTAGCGGACCCAAAACTCCGTCATGCCGACGATTTGGACCTTCCCACCGTCCAATTCGCTAGAGGTCGTCGCCGCCAAAATCACGGTACTGGCCGCTGACGTGTTCCCGTGACGATCGCCGCCGGCCGCGACCCCTCAAGGGGCAGACCCAGCGTCTCTGCCGTTCGTCGAACTCGTTTGCCGTCTTGGCTTAGGCGACGTTTTGTGCTGCCCGATGAGGGGGCGCCACCCTCGGTGTTCGTGGCGTCGGCCTGGGCGAAGTCTCGGCCTCGGTCAGACGAACCAATTCCCGGTTGGGGCATTGCGCAGCTGATCCAGGTGTGGACATAGGGCGAACGCATCGAACCCTCAATACGGCCAGGGAGCGCCAGATCGATGACGACCCAACGAGATCAGGAAGTTGAGACGTTCGGCCCTAGCGGCCCGAAACATAGCTCGTAGCATAGAGATAGCTTGCCGTTGATTTGAGTCTTCACTGAGCGGAGGCGTACCACGGGCTAGTTCGAATTGAATAGGGCGATCACGATGATGCATGCAACCTCGCCCATGGAGGATGGCGCTTCGTTCATTCCGAGAGACGCTGGCGCCACTTTGAAAGACTCCGGTCTGACTATCCGAGCAACCGTTGGATTCAGGGAAGCGGCAGACCACGTCGTGATCCCACTGGTCGTCCCCACACCGACCGAGGACTCTGAAGGGCAGGGGATCTCTCTCGACACGGCAAATGACGGCACGAAGCGGACGGCCACTGTCCTAAAGAGGCACCGGGCTCGTCGCCGCCTTCTATTGGTGCTGGGCGTCGTGCTGCTACTCGTGCTATCTGGCGTCGGATACGTTTGGCTCAGCTACGTCTTTCGTTCACATCCCGGTGCCAAGTCGTTGCACTCGGCTGAGAGTTCGTTCACAGGGGGAGGTCGGGACACCGCCACGGCCAATCTTCGTTACGACCCTCCGGCCGAAGGCGTGTACGCGCTAAAGGGCCGCGGTAACGAACGAATCTCCTTCCCCCCCAACTCAATGAGCGACGGGGCAATCATGCCGGCGTCGGTCACGTACCTCTCAAACGGCTGCTGGCGCTGGCACCTCGACTACAACAACGCCCACTGGGAGGAGTACGACTTCTGCCCAAGCACCAATCAGCAGCTCCAGTCGGGTTTTCGGAACTTCCAGTCTTGGGACTTCGGCACGCTCACGGTAACGAACCTGGCTAACTTCACTTGTCCGTCAGGCACCGTAGTCATGCTGGACAACCCCGCGGCTGGCCAGACGCTCAGCTGGACGTGCACAGGGACGAACAGTTCCATAAAGGGGGAGACTCTCGCCAAGACCGCGTCACGGATCGTCGGAACCGCGTCATTGTCGATCGGGAAGGAGACGGTAAAGGCTGTTGAGGAAGTCCAAAGGACCACGCTCAGCGGAGGCCAGAACGGCACAGTCGTAGAAACCTGGTGGTTCTCAGCGACAAGCGGCTTGCCACTTCGCATACAGCGGCAAATCAAGATCTTGACCGCGTCACCACTCGGCGCGATCACCTACAACGAGAACGGCTGGTGGCAGATGACCTCGCTGACACCTCGCAGATGATGACGCTCTCGACTCCGACCCCTTCGTTTGTCCGCGAGGAAATGGGTGACAGGTGAGGTGGAAATGCGGCGCTTGAGTGGGTTGGACGCAGTCTTTCTCGCCGCAGAAGGACCCGCAAACTATGTGACCCACGGCATGGCCGTGATGGTCCTTGATCCTTCGACGATGCCAGCCGCAGATCGCCTCCAGACCGTAAGAAACTACGTACGAGATCGGATCCATTTGGTCTATCCGTTGCAGCGACGCCTGGTTCAGGTTCCGCTTGGCCTCGACGTGCCGAGGTGGACGGACGATCCCCGAGTCGACCTCGACCATCACATACGGGCAGTAAGGCTCTCCGCACCTGTCACATCCGTTGCGTTGGCCTCATTCATCTCAGATCTGGCGGGACGAAAGCTCGACCGTCGCTTTCCTCTTTGGGAGATGTACGTGGTCGAAGGGTTCGAAGGCGATCGTCTGTGCATCGTTGCGAAGCTTCACCACTCTCTCATGGACGGAGCTGCCGGCATGCAGTTCATGGCATCCCTCTTCGCTCTCGATCCCGGTGCTCCCCCTCCGCCGGCACCTGGGTCCCAGGTTCCCGAGAGGCAACCCGGCGACCTGGCAATGCTTGCCGGTTCTCTAGCCTCTTTCGTCCGGCGCCCGCTCCTCGGTGCTCGAGCGCTGGGGCAAACCGCAAGTGCTGGTATCCGTGTTGCTCGCCGGATGGTCGACCATGGTCGCAGCAGTGGTGCCTCCCTCACCCTCCCCTTCATGGCTCCCCGCACGCCTTTCGACAAGCCACTCACGCCACGGCGCGAGATCGCCTTCACGTCACTTCCGCTAGAGAAGATCAAGGACGTTGCACTCGCCTTCGAGGTAACCGTCAACGACGTCGTTCTCGCGATCGTGGCAGGCGCCATGCGGCGCTTCCTCGCTTCTTCTGGGGAGCTGCCCGAGAAGCAACTGGTCGCAGCCGTACCTGTGTCGGTGCGCGGCGGCCAGGGCACTGAAAGCGCCAATCTGGTCACCGTCATGCTTACCGGCCTGGCAACCGACTTGGAGGATCCGATCGGTCGGTTGGTCGCGATCCACCACGCGGCACTCGAAGCCAAGCTGCTCCAGTCGGCGATGGGCTCTGATCTGCTGACACAGTGGCTCGATGTGCCCATGCCATTTCTATTTTCGGTGGCGACGAGCCTTTACTCGCGACTGCGCATGTCGTCGTTGCACCCTCCCTTCTGCAACGTCCTCGTCTCTGATGTCCCAGGGCCCCCTGTGGCTCTCTACTTTGCGGGAGCGCGCCTGGAATCGATCTTTCCTCTAGGCCCGATCTTCGACGGGGTGGGGCTCAACATCACGGCGATAAGTTCTGCCGACAAGCTCGACGTCGGGTTGGTGGCTTGCCCCGACCAGCGGCCGGACTTATGGAGCCTCGCCTCGGCGTTGGAACCCTCCCTCGACGAGCTCGACGCAAAGCGGTCCGCTCACGCCTGTGCCAATGCCCGCTCACAGGATTGGCGCGCCCGGCCACCCGGTCCGCTTGCCAAGGCCCGCTGAATCTTCCTCGACTGCTATATCGTTGCCTTGCTACAGCACACCCTCTGACTGAGGGTGTTAGCCGGGGGGCACAATGGGGGGGCTGTTCGTTCGTCTCGTTCACCGCCTCGCCGCGCCGATGTCGCAGACAGTCACGGCAGGGCTCGACTGCCTTCGTCAGAAAGCGGGCGACATCGCATGGCGACTGGGTCCGATCGGGCGAGCGGCGGGTTTCTACGCAGGCGCCTGGCAGCGCTGGCTCACCTCGTCCGACGAGTACCTCGAGATTCCCGTTCCTTTTCCTAGCGCAACGCTTGCACTTGGGGCGGTACTCGATGAGACACTCCTATCTGTCTCGCGCATTATCAAGAAACCTCTGCCATTCGAGGACTACGGACGAATCCACGGCGAGGTGCTCGAGGCAACCGACCTCTACCGTCGGCGAGGCTGGCTCGACAATCCATTGGCCTATTTCGACAGCCCGCCTCTACCGCAGCCCATAGCTGAACACTCATGGCTCGGTGGCATCGCAGGTGTCGCCTTCGAGCGCTTCAAGTTCGAAAGCGGTTACGAGCCCGATCCCGAAGAGCCAGGGCGTGAGAGGTGGCTGGCATACGAGGCCAATCGGACGGTCCACGCATGGATCCTTCGGCATCGTCGTCCGAGGCCGTGGCTTGTATGCATCCACGGAGCCGGCATGGGATATCCACTTCCGGACCTCTTCGCCTTCCAGGCTGCATGGCTACACAAAGGACTCGGTGTGAACCTGGCCTTCCCAGTGATGCCTCTTCATGGACCGAGGCGCCCAGGCCTCTTACCCGGAGTGGGTTTCCCAAGCGACAACTTGCTCGACACCGTGCACGCGGTAGCCCAGGCGGTCTGGGACACTCGTCGCCTCGTGTCCTGGATTCGATCACAGGAAGACGACGTGGTGGGCCTGGCCGGCTTGTCTCTCGGCGGCTACACGACTGCGCTCGTAAGCAGCGTCGAGGCAAGTCTTGCATGCGTCATCGCTGGCGTACCGGCTGTCGAC
>DAIQQK010000149.1:0-7454 GCA_036786835.1 Acidimicrobiales bacterium
TTGTTGAGCACGCTCCAGCGGCTCGAAGACGACGGGCTGCGCTTTCAGGTTGAGCAGTCCTACGGGGACAGTGAGCGCACGATCGAGGAGTGGCACGACTTCGTCGAGGAACTCGATCTGGCGATGAGAGCCAGAAGGGACAGCCGCCAAGTAGCGGAGTTCCCGACCGACGAGCTGGATCTAGCTCAGAGGCTTGAGTACCTCTGCAGAGTTGGCCGCAAGGGTTACGAAGCCGGGGTGAAGGTCGCCTGACGATTCCACGACCCGGATCGAGACTTGTCGAGACCGGCGGAGTTACAGGGTCTGCTCCGGCCCTAACGTCATCGGCGGGAACAGGTGCCAGCCACACTTCGGGCAACCCTCCTCGCCGAACACCTTGCGACAGGCAACGAAACGGACGTGACGCGAGACGATGGCCTCAACCGAGGCTGCTACAACGCAGAGGCCGTTGGAACACGTAAAGGTTCGATCGTCGTGGACGATGACCGTGCCCCCGCAGTGTTCGACGTTCGCTGCTCCCATCAGCACACCGTCATCGTCGCTCCCCCGAGCCGTTCTCAGGAGAGCCGATTGACCCCTTTCCAGAGCCGTTGGCCTCTATCGAGACCATGGCTCGCGGAGTACGACAACAACTAAGGAGTACCGACGTCGAGGGGGGCGTTATGTCCCAACCGGTCACTACACCTGAGACGAGCCAAGGCGACGAAACAAAGTCTGACGACATCGAATCTGAGCTGTGCGGGTCGGCCCGAGAGGTTTCCTTTGGGTTCGTTCCATTCGCGAATCTCGATCTCGCCGCTGTCGTAAGAATGCAAGTACGACCCACGCTTCGGCCTTGTCCTTGAAGCGGTGCGCACGCCCGAGGGTTACAGGAGGAGTAACCGGAGTGATACCGGGCCGATCAGGTAAGGGCCGCTGGTGTCCCACGGTCGCAGCAGGGTCTAGGTGCCTGCCCGGTTCGTCGGAAAATGGAGCGGCGGGTTCGATAGGGCCCGCTCCTAATGCTCACAACGGTCCCAGGCTGAGCGTCACCGGCCACATGCCACTCCTCGCCACCCATTGTTTGGTACAAGGATCACCGCACTGACGGAACTGGTAGCTGGACCATCTAGCCCCTTGTCGGCCAAACGCAAGATGGCGCATTACCTAGCGTAGAAAAAGAAGGGGGCTGACGAGAGGCGGGAATCGTGAGCGCTGCAACCGGGACGCTGGATCGGGGAGCCTGGCAACCACCCAAGTGGTCTCGCCGGTCTTCGGACTCGTCGAGCACCCTGGAGAACCCCGGCGAAGTTGCCGTGCTGGTGGTAGAGGACAACAAAGACATCCGGTCCTCGTTCAGCGACATCCTCCGTACCGTTGGCTACACCGTGATCGAAGCTGCTGACGGCGAGGACGCCCTGGACCTGCTCACCACCATGCGGTTCGACGCCATGGTGCTCGACCTCAAGATGCCCCGGCGTGACGGTGCCTCCCTGCTTTCGGCGCTCTCCGATCCCCCTGCGGTCGTCGTAGTGTCTGCATACGAACTGGATGACAGGACTCGGCACCGCGCCGGGTCGACCATCGTCGCGCAACTGTCGAAGCCGGTCGCTCCTCAGCAGCTTCTTGATGCCGTTGCTGACGCCGTCATAGGGGAAGAACGCTCGTAAGGACGCTCCGTCTTTGGTGTAGTGGCATCCCTCAGGGGTTGACAGTCACGACCATCCTGCCCAACCAGGCTGGCATCATCACATCGCTCGCCGGTGTGACGGTGGCGGAGAAGTCGCTTTCAGCCCTTCCCGCATTGGATGAAGGTTGCCGAAGCCTTCCCTAGTTCACTTGTGCCGAACAGCGGGGGCAGTCGGGTCCCAGGACGGTGGCGCACGGAACGATGACGCTGTGATCCTTGGCCGAGCCCCCCGTCTGACACCCAGCGACACAGGTCCGGTAGCCGTCGTGGTGAACGATTACGACCCCATCGCAGTAGTCGGTGCCTGTCAGTCGATCCCTGGCCATCTGGCCTCGTTCCGTGCGCCTCGCCCCACGGTAAGCCGCAGGGGTTGGGGTCTGGCAGAGGCGAACGGCCCAACTTGGGACTAACCGACCCCGGCAAGTTGGATGCGCAGACCTTCGGGGGGCGTCAGGTCTGCGCATCCTCGATGACAACGCGGCCACCGGGCTCGTCTTGCGAACAAAAACCGGGCCATGACTCCGGCCTGGACAACCACCATGGGCACAAGGTGCCTGTCTTTTACGTCACCGACAGATCCCACCCTCTCGACCGGCGAGCTGCCAGCTTCCCGCGACTGATAGCTGTTCTCGGATTAGGTCTACAAGAAACCGCTTGATTCGCCGTGGCGTGGTCCACAACATCCGCGGCTACGTGGTAACGCTGTCACCCACGCAGCCGCGGCAACCGCTCTGTGTTCTCTTCGACCCCCTTTACATACGCGAAAACTGGGCTAAGTGGGAACTCAGCGTCGGACGTTTCTATGATTCTGAACCGATTCGGTCGATTCCCCGAATCGGTTCCAGATTCCGATTCCGACACCCCCCCTTTTAGGGGGTCGGAGGAATGGAATCAATCAAGCGAAACAGGGAACCCGAGTAAGGGGATCACGGCCACGTCTGCCATCGCTCGATGTCGATGGCCACAACGGGTCCCGGTGGCAGTGCGTCTCTGTACTGCTTGTACTTGGCTGCCAGGAGCCCGAGAGCACGCTCGCGTTCATCACCCTCGTAGATCACTCGTCCTGATCCATCAACCCGGACCCACCACAGAGTCGTCCAGTCCTCTTCGTAGTGGTCGACGAGGAGAGAGCACGAAGGATTGGCCTTGAGGTGCTGGAGTCGGCGGAGGTTTAGTGTCGACTTCGGCTTGGCGTCCACCGCCGAGAACACGGTGCGGGCGTGCAGTACGAAGCAGCACGGGACGATATGTGGTCGACCGTCGGCAGTGATCGTCGCCAGATGCCCCACTCGCGCGTCCGCGAATCGTTGCCGCGCGGCGGTGCGATCCACGACCCCCAAATCTACCGGGAGCACAGGACTTGAAGGAAAGATCTCAACGGTGTTCGCTAGAGCGATGAGGCTTATCGTCGGTCCAGAGGACGGCACCCACCTTCGTGGAGATTTCAAGGTCTGCGTGAAAGTCCGAAGTGAAGACACCGGCGGTGTCATGTCAGTGGTTGAAGAGACCTTGGAGCCGCACGCCTTCATACCTCCTCACGTCCACGACAACGATGTCTGGGTATATGTGCTGTCCGGGGAGATCGGCGTGCTCGTCGGGGAGGAGATCGCCACGGCGACGGCAGGGAGCTGGGCGCTCAAGCCGCGCTCTGTGATGCACGCCATGTGGAACGCCTCGGCTGAACCAGCGAGCATCATCGAGGTGCTGACTCCGGCTGGGACCGAACGCTGGTTCGAGGAGGTCACCGGGCTTGCTCCGGGGGACGAGGCCGGGTTCCAAGGCGCCTGTGCCCGTTACGGGATCAGCTTCCTCACCGACTCGCCCTGGATCAGCGAACTCCGTTCTTGGTATGGGCTCTAACCCGTTCACCGACGATGCTTTGACCGAGTCTTCGCAAGCTCTTCATCGAGTGCGACCGAGCGCAGGATGTGGGACACCGTCGAGGGATACCAGTGACCAACCTTGCTCGCAGTCTGGACACCTTGCTCGTTCAGTTTGGTGGCGATGGACCCGAGGGACAGGCCTTCGACTAGCCCTCCAGCCCCGGTGGACTACTTCTCGACGTAAGCCGTCAATGGTGGGACGACTCCATGCCGTTCCATCGTGGCAGCCATCTCAGCGGGCGGAGCGGCGATGGTTGCCATCACCGTTGCGACATCGTCCGTATCAAAGGTGATTGCTATCGCCTTGGTCCCGTCCTGCGCGACATGGTCCACCACATTGCTGCCTCCCATGGCACCGATGGCTTCGGCCCGCTCCGACTTGCCCTTCAGCCACTCGTCTACGTCAGCGACGCCGTGGGTGATGACGACCTTCGGCATACCGTCTCCTCTCTGGGGGCGTCGTCCCAATCACCGACGCAAGGGCTCCTCTTTCTAGTCCGAAACATAGGTCTTGTGCTGGTGGACCCATGAGTGAATGAGTGGCTGCTATGGCAGTGATCGCGCGGGATAACGACCACGAGTCAGCCAACTAGATCCTTGGCGTTACCTGCTCCACTCGTCAGCTCAGCGAGCTTCTCCAAGAGGTCGGGATCTTGTCGCCACAGACGGTCTCGCGCCTCGGCGGCGGCGTCACGCCAACTGGGGAGGTGGTGATCATCGGCCCAGTGCGAGGCCAACAGATCGGAGACGACTCCCCCGTCGGCGTCAGCGAAGTCGATTCGCAGGCGGCATCTAGCGCAGATGACGGATCGGCAACAGTGGCCTTCTGAGGGGATCCTCAACAGCTTCATGCCTGATCGTCGCGTCTCCACCTACGCTGCATCCTCCTCGCGCAAGTTCTTCGCCCATATACCGTTCGGTTGTCTCTTCGCCCCGGCCCGGGCCAGGGCAGCTTCGATCAGGGCTCGATTGCGCTTAAACGTGAGCTTTCGGATCCGAACCTCGACCTCGATCTCACGCTCGGTTCGTCCCTTGACCAGGAAGCCGCTGAGGTCGAACGCCAGATCGCAGATACCACAACGGGCTTCCCCGTCGCGCCACCAATGCTTGTCGTCGGGAGCTATCAGAACTTCGCAGTCGCCACAGCGGGGGTCGGCCCAGAACTCCTCGGCGCGTCGCTTGGCCTCTAAGAGCACGTCTTTGGGGTCCCAGGGGAGGTCCCATCCAGTGGCATCGGGGTTGTACTCGTAGCCCTCGCTCCAAAGAATCTTCCACGCCGTATCGGTAACGAGCGGGGTACCAGAGATGGCGATGGACTTTGGCTCGGGCTTCTCGGGTTGCCAAGCGTCGGTCCATCGGATCTGACCACGAACAGCGGCTGATGCGAGGGTGCGCTCCAAGAACAGCAAAGCCACGGCCACGGGAAGCCAGAATCCCGTGGTGGGAGCTACCTTCGGGCGACCCTTCGGTTGGTCTTCGGCGAGATCGGCGTCCGCGACGATTACTGTCATTCCGTCACACGGCACGACGACGCACTCGGCGGGGACTCCTTTGGTCGTCATGAGACGCCTGCGGCGGGTCCCGATACGCTCCCTCAGCTTGGAGGTGTTCTCCGGCGGGGTCGGAACTGTCGTCACCCACAGCCCGTCACCCGTCCTTTTGTCGGCGTTTGCCATATAGGCAAGATTCTCTTTGCTTATGTGGTGAATGCCGACAAAGTCCCCCTGTGAGGCTCGCACGTTCGTCAACTCGTTGCCCGCCTGCCACTCCGCACACCCAGAACAGCCCCAGCTCTTGCAGGGGCGTCGGCCCTTGTACGCTCCCCCTCGCTGACCCTTCCGAACTCCCACGACCCCCCACTTCCAGCAGCGCTGCTCGGTCAAAGTGTGCGGTCGGTTTGGATCGCGGACGGGGACCACAAGGCCGATCGCGGCGAGCTGCCCCAGGATGGCTTCCTCGACATCTGCTGTCCCCTGTTGTGGAGCCGACTCCATCCGCGCCATCGAACCAAACGGAAAGAGGTCGCGGGGGGACTGGTCGAGCGGGCGCGTTCAGCGTTCGATCACCGCAAGCTTGGAGCCTCGGGCGTTTCCTAGATGTCCCCGTCGTCGAGCACGGCACGCAGCGCATTACGGAGGTTCCTGAGGCGGGTCTGCACCTCGTGCAGCTCGGACAGGAGCTTCATCGCCTCCTCCCGGTCGAGTGCCTTGGTCCCCGGCGGCAGCATGGCCAGCGAGCGCCTCAGGTTCTCGATCTCGTAGAGGCGATCCATGACCGGGAAGATACGTCCTCGAACACCTGTTCGCAATGGCCCCGTCTGTGTCCCCGCAAACTGCTTATGAGAATGACCATTCCAGCAACCAGCGAGCCTGAGATGAGCCACCTTCCCGCCGTCGTCGACGACCTCCTTCCAGCGCTGGTGACCGACCCCTCGCGTCACCCGGTGGCTGTTTATCTCGCTCGGCTGGCACCAGGCTCCCGGCGTTCCCAGGCCGGAGCCCTCGACGCGATGGCCCGCATACTCACCAGCGGTCGCCTGAAAAAGGAGACCCTCCCCTGGCACCAGCTCCGTTATCAGCACACCCAGGCTCTGCGCTCCGCACTGGCCGACCGTTACAGCCCGGCCACGGCCAACCGGCACCTGGCAGCTCTTCGAGGCGTGCTTCGGGAGGCGTGGAGGCTGGGCCTCATGAGCGCAGAGGACCTGGCGCGCGCCGTCGACCTACCAGCGGTTAGAGGTGAACGCCTTCCCCGAGGCCGTGGACTGAGCCGGGGCGAGCTGCGCTCCCTTTTCGACTCCTGTCGTGGTGGCACCCCTGCCGACGCCCGTGACGCCGCGCTTATGGCCGTGCTGTACGCCGCCGGTCTGCGCCGAGCTGAAGTGGTCACTCTCGACTTCACCGATTACGACCCCGAGAGCGGTGCCATCACGGTCCACGGAAAGGGCAACAAGGAGCGGGTCGCCTACATCGACAACGGAGCAGCGGACGCCGTGAGTGTGTGGCTATCGGTAAGGAGCAACGATCCGGGGCCGTTGTTCTGCCCGGTGGGCCAGACCGGCGAGATCACCGTCCGCCCCATGACCGATCAGGCCGTCTATGCCATCCTCCAGGCGCGCGCCAAGAAGGCCAAGGTTCGCGCCTTCTCACCCCACGACCTTCGCCGGTCCTGTGTGTCGGATCTTCTCGAAGCCGGAGTGGACATCAGCGTGGTTCAGCGATTCGTCGGCCACGCCAACGTCACGACCACAGCGCGCTACGACCGTCGGGGTGAGCAGGCCAAGAGGAAAGCGGCGAAGAGCTTGCACGTCCCGTTCGTGAACACACCTGCGCCTTGATGGGCCGGTGTCTTCGTAGCCGGAGCGTTACCGGGCGGGTTGGGCATTGACCACCGACACCAGGTGGGAGTGCAGAACCGGCAATACAGAGCGGTGATCTCATGCGTGCAGCAGCGCTCGCGATAGGCAGCACCGCGCGTCTGCCGCGGCAGATGATGCTCACCGTCCCGGCTGAATCTGGGACACGTCCAAAGCCGACCACCGGTCGGGTTAGTGAGGCAGGGCGTCGGTGACGGCGTTGTCGGCGTGCGTGGCGACAGCCGATCTCATGTTCTCGTCGAAGACCGCGACCCGGGAGCGGCCGAGGCTCTTCGCTGCGTACATCGCCGTGTCGGCGTCAGCCAGAAGACACTCGGAGCTGGATTCCCCATTGCCCAGGGCGACACCGATACTGGCAGAGAGTCTTACGGTGTCCCCGCCGACCGGGAAGAGCACCTCGAAGACGCTTTTCAGGATGCGCTCGGCGATCTCGCGAGCCTTGTTGCCGTCGCCGATCTGCTCGATCACGATCACGAACTCGTCGCCGCCGAAGCGAGCTACCGTGTCGCTCTCGCGCGACGCGGCC
>DAIQQK010000150.1:0-7358 GCA_036786835.1 Acidimicrobiales bacterium
CTGCCGGGACCCGGAATCACTTCGCGCTCGATGTGGGCGTTAACCCGAAGGATGTCATCGGCGCGCTGGAGGCATTCCTGGGTGGGACCGAGCGTCGCATCGACCTGGCCAAGGTGAACAACCGCGTCTTTGTCAACAACGCGTCAATGGGACTGTACGGGTGGATGGTGCAATCACGGGAGTATCGCGATGCCAAGCTCAGGACCGTCATCGGGAAGCTGCCCGATCTCGTGGGCCCGGCCGCTCAACGATTCGACCTCAGGTTCACCGGGCCGGACGGGAGGGAGCACGCTGACGCCGCATTGCTGCTCGTCTCCAACAACCCCTACCTGTTCGACCCCCGACCGGGACACGGAACCCGCGGCACAATGAACGGCGGAATCCTCGGTGTCGTCTCCGTGACGAACGGACCGCCCTGGCAGGGGGTGCAGGAGTGGGCCCCGCCCGACTTCCGGGTCGAGTCCGACAAGGCGGTCGAGGTCGGGCTGGATGGCGAAGCGGTGGTCATGGATCCGCCGCTCGTCTTCGAGCCGCTGCCATCGGCTCTGCGGATCCGGGTTCCCCGCTGGTAGGACCGCGGATCACTACCGACCCCGTCTCCGACAGCGTGCGCCTATACCGACGGGCCGGCTAATCCGGGCCGTCCTTGCTTTCAAATGTTGCTCGCGCAGGACCGTCATCTACCGGTACCTCCCTTAGGCGGCACTTCCGCGCGAGCGGTTCTCGAAGGTCGCTCCTCGATTCAGGTTGTCCAGTTTGAATCTTGGACTCGAACCGGATCACGGGAGTTGCCGCCCGCAGGATCGCCCGTACTGACGGCGAATCTACGGAAAATCGAAATGTCAGTGCGCCTCGGTCCCGGCGTTCGGGGGCAGGCTGACTGGCGGTTCGGCGTGAACGTTATGAGCGACCCGTGCATCGTGGGACCGGGTCGCTGACCTGAAATAACCGTCTGCGATCTGCGAGCACAGCCGCGGATCTCAACCCTCAGAAACCGTGACTCGCTGAACGCGGCTGCTGGTGGAGCTCCGAATGCAGGGCGTGGTTCTCTGGGACCTTTCGATGAGTTTGCTTTACGTCCTGGACGCGGTTGATCAGCTCGCTAAGCACCTCGTTCAATGCGGCAATGGAACCCCTGGATTCCTTCAGAGACACCAACTTGCCATCGCAATCAGTTGGAAAAGGCGAGATACTGATGGACCGATCGCACCGCGGACGACCCTTCACCGACCGCCGCTGCGACCCGCTTGATGGAACCGGAGTGTAGGTCGCCGACGGCGAACAAGCCCGGATGACTGGTCTCGAACGGTAGCGGTGACCGCGCTAGCACTTCCCAGCTGTCGCCGAGGTGATCGGGAGTGAGTGAAAGGTCGGTGAGCACGAAACCACGGTCGTCGAGGGCTGCGCATCCAGAGAGCCACCCGGAGGAGGGGTCGGCTCCGATAAAGGAGAACAACCCGGCGCACTCGATCGCCGTCTCGCCGTCGGCTTCTTTCAACCGCAGAGCGCGCAGCGTCTCGTCCCCCTCCAGAGCGAGGATCGTGGTCTCCGTCCTGACGGTGATGCGTGGGTCCGCTTCGATCCGGTCGACCAGGTAGCGCGACATGCTCTTCCCGAGATCGGAGCCGCGAATCACGATGGTGACAGCACAGCCTCCCTGGCTCAAGAAGATCGCAGCTTGGCCCGCCGAGTTACCCCCTCCGGCGACCGCGACCGGTGCCATGCCGCACATGCGAGCCTCCATCTCGGTGGCGGCGTAGTAGACACCCCTGCCCTCGAAGTCACTTAGGCGGTCGGCATCGAGGCGGCGGTAGGTGGCACCGGTGGCTGCGATCACGGCCCGTCCGGCGACGTCGCTTGAATCGCTGAGGCGGACCACCAGATGCCCGGCCTGGTTGCGCAGTGAAACGGCAGTGCACGGCACGGTGAGATAAGCGCCGAACTTCTCGGCTTGGATCACAGCCCGTTGTGTCAGCTCGGCGCCGGAGATGCCCATCGGGAAACCCAGGTAGTTCTCGATCCGCGAGCTGGTGCCGGCCTGCCCTCCAGGAGCGATCATCTCAACTCCGAGCGTGCGCAGCCCCTCGGAGGCGCCGTACACCGCCGCGGCCAAACCGGCTGGCCCGCCGCCAACGACGACCAGGTCGAAGCAGCGCTCGGGCAGGCTCTCGACGGTGAGCCCCAGATAGCTAGCTAGATCGCCGGGTGTCGGACGACGCAGCACGGATCCGGTGGCGATCACCACCGGAAGCTCGCTCGCCGAGATGCCGAATTCCCGCAGCACGTCCTCGACTTGAGAGTCACGATCGGGGTCCAACCACTCGTGGGGGATGCGGGTGCGAGCCAAGAACTCTCGCACGAGAAGCGACTCCGATGAGAACCTCGAGCCGATCACCCGGATGGCAGGAGCCGCATCTGTCATCAGAACTGTGCGACGAGCAATGAAGGCGGCCAAGATCGTGTCTCCGAGGCGCGCATTGGTTGCCATCAAGTGCCGTAACTGGTCGCGGGTAAGGACCACAACGTCGCCCGACTTTGCGACCCTGGCGGACACGAATACACGCAACCCGCTGAGCATGTTCAGCTCACCGAGGAACCGGCCAGGTCCGTGACGAGCGATGACTCGCTCCCCATCGTCGACTGCCATGACGATCTCGACCTCCGCACTGACAAGTACGTAGAAGTCGTAGGCGACGTCGCCTTCCCGGTAGAGATATTCGCCCTCGCTCACACGACGTGTAGCTCCCAGCTCTGTGATCAGGGCCATATCAGCCGCGTCCAGAGTTGGAATCGCCTGCGCGTCGTCGACCATGAGTGGGACCCTAGCTACCTGAGGGATGGACCGGGGCAAAGTCGGTTCGCCGGCCACGCCGGGCGTCGCTCATGAGGGCAACGAGGTGCCGGAATGATGCCTGGAACTTCGGGCGAGCGCACCGCACTGCTCTATTCATCTCGGGCGGAAGCAGAACGCAGCGCCAGAACGTACCGTACTGACTGTCCTTCAGCCGGCGTTCTGAGGCACCCTCGGCACTAACTTGGCTCGCGCATTATGGGATGGTCAGTTGCCTTCGCCGGCGCGAACCCCGGGGGCAATGTGGCACTCTTCGGCGGGAGCACCAAACTGCCTCGACCGCCACAGCTCCCGATGCATTCGCAGCCAAGCTGTCACGGTTGGTTCGGATACCATCGATGCACCAACCGAGATCCCTTTGGCCATCCCCTTGGGGGGAGGTGCAACGTTGCACCGTTGATGATCTTCTGAACGAGGCGTCGAAGTGCGGCCACCCTTTCCCCAAAGTCACTCCACCTGTACATTACTGATGCGACGGAGTTCACGAGCTTGGCACGGCCAACCGCTCCGACATCGGAGGAGGAGACGTGATTAACGCAGGTGACACGGCGTTCGTCCTCATCTGTGCGGCGCTTGTGATGGTGATGACTCCGGGACTTGCGTTCTTCTACGGCGGTCTCGTGCGCCGGAAGAACGTGCTCGCAATCATGATGCAGAGCTTCATCTCGATGGGGGTGGTGACCGTCATCTGGGTGCTCGTGGGCTACTCGCTCGCCTTCTCGGGCAACGTTGGCGGGGTCATCGGAAACCTGAACTGGTTCGCACTGAGAGGTGTTGGGGCTCATCCAGGTCCATGGGCGGCTCACATCCCGGCGCTCGCCCACTTCTCGTTCCAAGAGATGTTCGCGATCATCACTCCTGCGCTGATCACAGGGGCGTTTGCCGACCGGGTGCACTTCAAGAGCTATCTAAAGTTCCTCGTCGCCTGGAGCCTCCTCGTCTACGTGCCGCTCGTGCACTGGATCTGGGGTGGCGGTTTCCTCGCCAAATGGGGAGTCCTCGACTTTGCAGGAGGGATGGTCGTGCACACGAGCGCTGGTTTTGCTGCCCTCGCTTCCGTGTGGGTCGTGGGGACTCGGAAGTTCGCTCCCGGCGAGAAGACCGTGCCGCACAACGTCGCATTCGTAGGCCTCGGCACCGGGCTTCTGTGGTTCGGTTGGTTCGGATTCAACGCCGGTTCTGCCTTGGGCGCTAACGGGATCGCGGCGCAGGCATTCGTCAATACCGACATCGCAGGATCGGTAGCGATGTGCACATGGCTGGCCATCAGTTGGTGGAGGACTGGAAAGCCGAGCCTCGTCGGCGCGTTCACGGGGGCGGTGGCTGGCCTTGCATGCATCACTCCCTGCGCCGGGTATGTCCCGACATGGGCATCGTTCTTGATCGGGCTCGGAGCAGGTTGCTTCTGCTACCTAGCTGTTGAGTTTCGCAACCACATGAAGTGGGATGACGCGCTCGACGTCTGGGCGGCTCACGGGGTTGGCGGGCTCGTGGGCACGATGCTCCTCGGCGTGTTCGCCTATCTTTCGGTAAACGCGACAGGGCATAACGGCCTTGTCGCTGGAAACGCGGCCTTCTTCGGCAAGCAGGTGGCAGCAGCACTGCTCGTCGCCGCGTATGCATTCGCGGTCACCTGGCTGATCTTGAAGGTCTTGAACCACTTCGAGCCGATCAGAGTGGCCGACGAGGTGGAGATGGCGGGCTTGGACACCGAAATGGAGGAAGAGCAGGCCTACGTCCTCGGGTGAGCAGAAGCCCGATGGATCGGAGGCCAAAGGCGGCGAACGGCCCCATCCAATACTCATTGTTCGGACCGGCTTGCGACTTCCAAGTGTGCCTGCCGTATATGAGTGCTGAGTTCTCGCGGAGCCGCGTCGGTATCGCCCCTTCCCGGCGATCAGGGGCGCCCTCAGCGCCGACTTGGCCCGCGCATTATGGGACGGTCTGCTGCCGTCAGCGGGAGCGATCTAACGGCACTCTTCAGATGGCCTACGGGGCTGGGTTCCTCGCGTTTGCAACAATGGCGACTAAGGGGATCGGTCGAGAGGTCTTTGATTGGTACGCGTCATACCGCCTGTTGTTGGTTTGGTTCATGAGTTCCCAAAGCCGTGGATAAGCGGCGTCTGTTGAGTCGATGACGGTAGCGTTTCCAGAGAACCGCCTGCGACCCACCTGGACCTCGACGTCCGGCCTGGCGCACAAGTTGTGGAACCAGGCCGGTGCGCGATCCTTTCCGTCGTTCGAGGCGGCCAGGATGATCCTTTCCCCGTCTCGCGCGAATACCAGAGCCGTCAACCGCGGCTGACCGGTTCTGCGCCCGACGGTGCGCAGAAGCAGCGTCCACGCCCCGATCATGCCTGGACCGACCCGGCCATCACTCCGGGCATAGATCCATTGGTGGACCCGCAACATTGCTGGTGGCGCACTCTTGGGCGTGGTCAGCCTGTTCATCGTTCTGGGGATGAGCGGGGGCAGCTTGTCGCCCCCGATAGCTAGATCGGTCCTCGTGGTCATCGCTTCCTCGCTCTCGTGTCCTTGGTCTTCCCTGTCTTTCGACTTGCGGCGGGTTGGGCCGTGTGCGTTGGCTTGGTGGGTCGGGCCGCGAGTGCCGGTATCAGCAGATCAAGAACCTCCTCGGTTCGCTCCTCGAGGTCCTTGCCCCCGGAGTCCAAGAGCGACAGCGAGTCCATCCCGACGATCCAGGCGAAGATCGCCCGAGCCGTGGAGGGGGGATCGAGCTGCGCCCCGAACTCTCCCGAATGCACCCCACGTTCGATCAGTTCCGCGATGGACTGAATTCCGAGCGCCTGGTACGAGGCATATTCCGAGCCGGGGCCTGAACGGACGCTCAGGTCGGCGCCCAGCCGGACGACGCAGTGCATCGTCGGGTCGTCCGAGATCAGCCGCGCGCGGCGCCGCAACGCACTGCCTAGCTCGTCGCTCGTGGAAGTGCTTGGCTCCGCATCAGCCAGGAGCCGGGCGATCAGCTCCTGCTGCTTGGCTCGAAAGGCGGCGAGTGCCACCTCCTCCTTGTTCGAGAAGTGGAAGTAGAAAGCGCCTTTGCTCATCCCACTGGCCAGGACGAGATCGTTGAGGGAGACGCCGTCGAAGCCGCTCTCGGCAAACGCCCGGGCTGCGGTGTCGATGATGAGCGAACGTGTTCGCTCGGCGCGCTCTTGACGGACCGGGACGTTGCTCGTCGGCATCAGTTACATCAAAACATACCAATCGGTCGGTTTGCAAGTTGCGAGCTCCAGCCGGTTCCGGGGTTGTCGGCTCCGATCGGGTTGTCCTGTTCAACTCGGGAGCAAAAGCATCCGTGATGGCACCACGGTCGTGATTCCCCGACTGTCTCCACACCGGCGGTCTGGGGCTGGAACGGGTTTCATGCACAGACGATGTTCGGGGACATGTGACCAGCGCCGCTCTAGGCGGTCAGGAGCCGGCGAGTGTCAACAGCATGATGGTCGGTTCAGTGGCGACCAGGGAGTGGGGGGTGCCAGGCGTCATGTGCAGCCACGACCCTGGAGCCAGCTCGAGTTCCTCACCATCAACGGTGAAACGAAGCCGTCCAGACAGGACCTGAACTACGGCAGCGCGGGCCGCCTGGTGCTCGGTCAGCTCCTCGCCGGCGTCGAAGCCAAAGACAGTCACATTCATCCCGTCGCCACGGTGCACAACCTTTGAGACCACGGCACCAGGTTGGATGGCGACTTCGCTCGGGGGATCGATGATCAGGACATGGGGCATGTCGACATCTTCGTCCGGCCTGGATCGTCGTGCGCTCTCAGCCGGCGGTCTGGTGCAGTGAGTCGTCAGATCGTTTCCCCTACAATGTGCTGCCAGGACGCTCACAACTGTGAAAGGCAAGACCGTGGAAGGGTATGTTTTGCGGGACGCGCCAGGCTGGACTTGGAAAGCGAATGGGCGCGACAACGAGGGACGCTTTGACTTCCTGGTAATTGAGCATCTCGCGTACGGGGCCGGCCCGCCGTTGCACTTCCATACCACGTTCGAAGACTCTTTCTTCGTTTTGGACGGTTTGCTCACGGTCCAGCTAGGGGACGACGTTGTCGAGCTCGGGTCGGGAGACTTCGCGACCGCCCCGCCCGGCGTCCCGCACAGCCTCACGAACGCACACGCTGACCAGAGTGCCTGCCGGGCGGTCAACCTATTGACACCGGGGGTCGGCTTCGATCGCTACATAAGTCAGATTGACCAGCTCGCAGCGAAGGGCGACCACGAGGGCATGGAACGGCTCAACGCTGAATACGACGTGACTATCGTCGGTCCGAGCGTCGCCGATCGACTCGGACTCTCGTAAGCCAGAGATCGCTGAACAAGGCCCGCCGCCGATCCGGCGTTCGGAGACACCCTGAGCACTAACTTGGCCCGCGCATTATGGGATGGTTGGTTGCCTTCGCCGACGTGAACCCCGGGGACGGTGTAACAGCTGCGGTTTCAACCAGTCGACGCAACAGCCTCGGCGAATGCCTCAGATGGTGAC
>DAIQQK010000151.1:0-7315 GCA_036786835.1 Acidimicrobiales bacterium
GCGCCAGATTCAGGTCGAGGCGGCGGTGGAGCTCGAACTGGCGGCCATCGCCGAGCGTCTCGCCACGGCTCCGGCGCCGGGGGAGGCGCCTCTTCCGGCTCCCAACGTCTCGGCGCTGCTGAAGAGGAACGGAACCGACCCGGCTATCGCGTCGCGCCCGGCCCTGCGCTTCGGCGACCGCGTCTGGACCCACGAAGAGCTCCTCGTCGAGGCGTTCGGGTTCGCCGAGCTCTTCCGCTCCCGCCTGGTGCCCGACCGACCCCCGCACGTGGGCGTCCTCCTCGACAACACCCCCGACTACGTCTTCGCGCTCTGCGGCGCTGGCCTCTGCGGCGCGGTGGTGGTCGGGCTCAACCACACCCGTCGCGAGGAGCATCTCGTGAACGACATCTCGCACACCGACGTGCAGATGCTCCTCACCGAGCCCCGTCACGAGCAGCTTCTCGAGCCGGTGATCGGGTCGCTCGATCTTCCGGGCGGCCTCTACACCTCGACCCGCTTCGCCGACGACCAGGACCCGCCGGTGGCGATCGGCGACTCGCTCGACAAGGCGCTCGAGGCGATCGGATCCAAAGACGTGACCTGGGCACTGTCGCAGGAGGACAAACGTGACGAGCCCGACGTGGAGAGCCTTTGGGTGCTCCTGTTCACCTCGGGTACCTCTGCGGCTCCGAAGGCGGTTCGCTGCACGCAGCGGCGCCTCCTCACGACCGGCAGCCGCATGACGATCCTCCTCGGCGTCGGCCCCGACGAGGTCGGCTACGTCGCGATGCCGTTGTTCCACTCGAACTCGCTCATGGTGGGCCTCGCACCGGCTCTCGTGGCAGGGGCGTCGGTGGGCCTTGCGCGGCGCTTCAGCGCCTCGCACTTTCTCGAGGACGTTCGTCGTTACAGCGCTACCTATTTCAACTACACCGGAAAACCCCTCGCATACCTTCTCGCCACTCCCGAACGGCCGGACGACGCCGACAACTCGTTGCGCATCGCCTACGGGAACGAAGGCTCACCCCACGTCGTAGAGGCCGCCTCGAAGCGGTTCGGTGTCGCGATCGTCGACGTGTTCGGTGCGACCGAAGGTGGCGTCGCCCTCGACCGGGCGGAAGGTTCCCCTCGTGGATCGGTGGGACGAGTCCGCGAGGGGATAAAGGTCGTAGACCCCGACGGGAACGAGACGGTCCGCGCCGTCTTCGACGAAACGGGGGCGCTCACGAACGCCGAGGCGTGCGTCGGCGAGATCGTGAACGTCGAGGGTGTCGGCCCCTTCGAGGGCTACTACCGCAACGAAGAGGCGATGGCGCGCACGACGCGCTTCGGCTGGTACTGGAGCGGCGACCTCGGCTACGTCGACGACGAGGGCTGGATGTACTTCGCGGGGCGCAACTCCGACTGGCTGCGCGTCGACGGAGAGAACTTCCCCGCGGCGCCGATCGAGGCGATCGTCGCGCGCCACCCGGAGGTGATGCTGGTGTCGGTCTACGGGGTGCCGGACGCCGACGCGGGGGACCAGGTTATGACGACGCTCGTCATGCGCGAGGATGCCCGCTTCGATCCCGAGGGCTTCTCCACCTGGGTGGACGCTCAGCCCGACCTGAGTCCCAAGTGGCGTCCGCGCTACGTGAGGATCACCGAGGTGCTCCCGACGACCCCCACCAACAAGGTCCTCGTGCGCACGCTCGTCCACCAGAAGTTCCGTTCGGACCGCACGGCAGGAGATCCGGTCTACGTGCGCGAGCGGGGAGAGCCTTCGTACCGGCTGTTCGACGCCGACTCGGAGAAGGCCCTCGAGGCCGATTTCGCCGCTGCAGGCCGGTCCCAGTCCTGGGACCTCTGAGCAGCGGGACCCTGAGACGAAGGCGGCCGGCAAGCAGGTGGACCTCTCGCTGACTCAAGAGGAGGAGGCGTTCGCGCGCGACGCCCGCGAGTGGCTGACCGCGCACGTGCCTCGGGGGGATCCGCCGGACGACCTCGCGGCGGCGTTCGCCGAGGGCCGGAAGTGGCAGAGGGAGCTCGCGAAAGGGGGATGGGTCGGGATCGACTGGCCGGCCGAGTACGGGGGCCGAGGCGCCTCGGCCGTCGAAGTGGCGATCTTCAACTCCGAGTACGCACGCTCCGGCGCACCGCAGCTCGTGAACCGCGTCGGGATCAACCTCGCAGGCCCGACCTTGCTGGCCCACGGAACGGCCGAGCAGTGCAGGAGGTGGCTGCCGGGGATAACGACGGCTGACGAGATCTGGTGCCAGCTCTTCAGCGAGCCCGGTGCGGGCTCGGACCTGTCGTCGCTCACGACCCGGGCCGAGGAGGTCGAGGGGGGGTGGTCCGTGACGGGTCAGAAGGTCTGGACCTCCTACGCGCAGTTCGCGAGCTGGGGAATATGCCTGGCGCGCACGTCACCGGGGACGACCGGACCGCGCGGGATATCGCTTTTGGTCGTGGACATGTCGGCTCCCGGCGTGGAGATCCGACCGCTCGTGCAGATGACGGGGGACGCCGAGTTCAACGAGGTGTTCCTCGAGGAGGTCTTCGTCCCCCGCGACATGCTCGTCGGGCCCGAAGGAGAGGGGTGGAAGGTGGCTTCGACCACCCTGGCCCACGAGCGCGGCACGAACTTCCCGTTCAAGGAGGAGGTGCTCCACGAGGGCTACCTGGCCCGGCTGTTCGAGACGGCGGCTTCGAACGGTGCCCTCGAGGACCCCCACATAAGCGACTCGCTCGTCGACGCCTACGTGCGCCTGGTGGTGCTCCGGACACACAACTGGCGCACCCTTTCGAGGCTCGCTCGAGGGATCTCACCCGGAGCGGAGTCGAGCTGGGTGAAGCTCTCCTGGTCCGACATGACTCAGCACCTCTCGCGTGCCGCCCTCGGCGTTCTCGGGCCCGACGCGCCCGGTTGGAGCGCATGGCAGAGGCAGTGGCTGTGGAGCTTCGCGGCGAGCATCGCGGGTGGGACCTCGGAGGTTCAGAAGAACGTCATCGCGGAGCGCATCCTCGGCATGCCGAGAGAGATGCGCCCCCGGGATGACGACAGGTAACAGGACGACAAGTAACAGACTGAGAAGGGATCGACATGCCCGTCCACTACGAGCCCGACGACGACCACGTGGTCTGGATCACGATCGACCGCCCCGAGGCGATGAACAGCCTCGACATGGACCATTTCGCGCAGCTGCGTCAGTCCTGGGACCGCTTCGCAGAGGACTACGACTCTTGGGTGGCGATAATCACCGGTGTCGGGAACGCCTTCTGCACGGGGGCCGACCTGAAGACCTACATACCCGAAGTCACGAGATTGCAGAAGGAGATATCGACGCGCCAAGTCGAGGAGATCGACGGTTACCGGATAGACGACGGCGTGCGTGCGGTACTACGCGGCGTGAAGCTCTACAAGCCGATCGTCGCGGCAGTGAACGGAGCCTGCGTCGCCGGCGGCATGGAGATGCTGGGCGGATGCGACTTGCGAGTTGCAGTCCCCGAGGCGTACTTCGGCGTGATGGAGCCCAAGCGCGGGCTGTTCGCAGGAGGAGGTACCACCGTGCGGCTGCCGCGCCAGGTCCCGTACCCCGCGGCCATGGAGTTCCTCCTTTGTGCAGACCGCGTCCCGGCGCAGAAGGCTCTCGAGTTCGGTCTGCTGAACGCCGTCGTCCCGGCGGAGCAATTGCGCGACAAGGCACTCGAGTACGCGCACCGGATAACGGTCAACGGGCCCCTGGCCATACGCAAGACGAAGGAGAGCGTGCTTCGCGCCTTGGCGGTCGACATGAAAGAGGCGTACCGCATCGAGTCGCAGATCGCCGCCGAGGTCTTCTCCAGCGAGGACGCCAAGGAGGGTCCCAAGGCGTTCGCCGAGAAGCGCGAGCCGCGCTGGACGGGGCGGTGACCGACCCCGAGCACCTCTCTCTCGAGAGGGCCGTAGAGCGTCACGTCCGTCCCGGCGACAAGATCTGCGTGCTCCTGGGGCACAGCCGCTGGACCGCGGCCGCGCGTGAGGTGGTGCGCCAGCATTGGGGAACCGACGCTGGGTTCACCCTCGTCATGGTCAGCCTCAGCTCCCTCGGTGCACTCTTCTTCCGAGGCGGCTTGGTGCGAAAGGTGGTCACGGCCTACTCAGGTGACATCTTTCCGACGTTCACCCCGAACCCGTTCTTCCAGGGCGCGTACACGTCCGGCGAGGTCGAGGTCGAGCACTGGTCGATCCTGACCTACACCCAACGACTCGAAGCAGCAGCACGCGGGCTTCCCGCAATCGTCACCGGATCGCTTCGAGGATCTTCGATGGAGGACAACGAGGCCTACACCTTCCTCGACACTCCCTTCGGCGAGGTCGGGCTGCTGGCGCCTCTCGCACCCGACGTCACCCTGGTCCACGGCGCCCTGGCGGATCGTCACGGCAACGTCGTCCTCGCCGAGCCACAGCTCGAGGGCGCCTGGGGCGCCTGGGCGGCGCGCAGAGGCGTGATAGCCACCGTCGAAGGGGTCGTCGAGAACCTCGACGGGCTCGGACATAGGACCAAGATCCCCGCTCACCGCGTGCTCGCAGTCGTGGAGACCCCCTTCGGCGCTCATCCGGGTGGGCTCTACGCGCCTCAGCTACCGGTGCGCTCCTACGGAGAGGACATCGGCTTCTGGAGTGAGGCGCGCAACGCCACGCGCGCAGACTTCGACTCCTGGGTGCGTCACTGGGTGCTGGAGGCCACCTCACAGGAGGAGTACCTGAAGCGTCTCGGCGCCGGCCGGCTCGAACAGCTCGAGAAGCGATCGGACCCCGGCTCGTGGCGAGCAGATGCCGAGGCGCATCCGGTGGACGAAGCCGCCGAACCGAGCGCGTGGGAGCATGCGGCCGCGTACGCGGCCCGAGAGATCGCCTCGGTGGCGGAGATGATGGGCGCCGACGCGGTGCTCGCGGGCGCGGGAGTCGCGAACCTCGCCGCGTGGGTCGCGGTCGGGCGCGCTCGCGAGGCCGGGAGCCGGCTACAGCTGACCGCCGAGCTCGGGCTCTGGGGGTACACGCCCACCCCGGCCGACCCCTACATCTTCAACCAGCGGGTGTTCCCCTCCACGCCGATGCTCGCCGACGCTTCCACCGTTCTCGGCATGATCGTCGGCGGCCCCGGAACGCGCACGGTCGCCTGTCTCGGAGCCGCGCAGGTGGACGCGCAGGGGAACCTGAACTCGACCCTCATACCCGACGGCCCGTTCCTGGTGGGCTCGGGTGGGGCGAACGACGTCGCAAGCCGTGCAGATTCATGCGTCGTGGTGTCTCTCGCCCGACCGGAGCGGCTGGTCGACAAAGTCGGGTTCGTCACGAGCCCGGGAGGTCGCGTCGTGAGCGTGGTGACGGACCTTGGCGTGCTTCGCAGGAACGACGGCGTCCTGCGCATCGGCGCGGTGCCTTCGGGTCCGGGACCTCTCGCGCAGCGGGTCAAGGCTCTAGCCGATTCGTGCCGGTTCGACGTCGAGGTCTCGCGAGATCTCGAGGAGCTCGACCCCGTCACGCAGAGCGAGGTGGTCGCGCTGCGCCGTTACGACCCGGAGCGCCTGTTCCTCTCTTAGGGCAGGCTCAGTTGTTGCGGAGGAACTTGTAGACGCCCGCGAAGTCCGAGTTCACCTTCTCCGGAAGCGAGTGCGGCCCCCCGAGGGCCGTCGCCCCGATCACGATGCTCGCGGTGCGCTCCACCACCGCGGTGATGTGGAGGGCGTCGGCGGGCGACTTGCCGATCGCGACCATCCCGTGGCTCGCGAGCAGCGCAGCTCCTCGGTCGGCGAGGCACTTGACCGCGGCGGTGCCCACGTCCGACGAGCCGCTCGGCGCGTACTCGGTCACGTCGACGTCACCCCCGACGTAGATGGTGAACTCGTCGATGGCCGCCGGCAGGGGCTTGCGCGCGACGGCGAACATCGTGGCGTGCACCGCGTGGGAGTGAATGACCCCACCCACCTCGTCGAACGCCTCGTAGCAAGCGAGATGGAGCAGCTTCTCCGAGGACGGAGGCTGGTGGCCGCTGACCACGTCGCCGCCCGGGGTGATCACCACCAGGTCGTCGAGGGTCATCGCGCGGTAGTCCACCGAGGACGGGGTGATGCATATGTTTCCGTCTACCATCCGGGCGGACACGTTGCCTGAGGTGCCTTCCACAAGTCCCTTCTCGAGCAGCTCCTTGGCCACCGAGAGCACGGCCTGCGGTGCGTCTTCGACGAAACGGGGGCTCATTCACACCTCACAATGTCGGGGCCGAGACCCAGCGGGACCGGGCTCGGTGGTGTCGATGCGAACCGGCGGCCGCGCCCGCATGCGAGCGCGGGGTAAGAATACAGTGAAGGCAGCCCAGACCTGACGTTCGCGTCAGGGACCGAGGGGGCGGCGCCGGCTCCATCGGGCGCCTTGGGAGACCAGAAGGGGAGGACACGGTGCGAGACTTCCGTAGGCGGATGACGGCTGTGGCATCGGGGTTGGTGATCGCTCTGGTGGTGGCATCCTGCTCCAATTCCTCGGGAGGTGGCGGATCGGGAGGGTCCGGGACCGCACCCGGGGTTACCTCGAACAGCATCACGGTTGGCTCGCTGGCGACCCTTTCGGGCTCCTTCTCCAGTGGCTTCGGCGACATCGTCTATGGCGTGAAGGCTTACTTCGACATGGTGAATGCCGAGGGCGGAGTCGACGGCCGCAAGATCAACCTGAGCTACGTGGTCGACGACGCAGGCAACCCGACGACCGACGCGGACCAGGCCCGCAACCTCGTCGACCAGGACCACGTCTTCGCCATCGTCGGGGTCGGCTCGCCGTTCTTCTCGGCCGCTCAGTTCCTGGGACAGACCGGCACGCCCACCTTCGGCTACCTGGTCACCTCCAACTGGAACAACTACAAGAACCTCTTCGGCGCCTACGGCTCCGTGCAGGACTACTCGACCAACGAGGAGGCCGTCTCCTTCGTGGCGAAGCAACTGCACGCGCAGTCGGCCGCCGTCATCGCCTACAGCATCGCCCCGCAGTCCAAGGATGCATGCGCGGCCAACATCGCCGGCCTCCAGAAGTTCGGCGTGAACGTCGGCTTCCAGGACCTCAACCTCGGCTACGAGGCGGACCCGACGGCAGACGTCCAGCAGATGGTGAGCCACCACACCGACGTGCTCTACACCTGCCTCGACGGCCCCGAGAACCTGAAGTTCGTCCAGACCATGCGCCAGTACGGGCTCTCCAACGTCCACACGATCTGGCTGAACGGGTACGACCGCTCGGTGGTCGCACAGAACCCCACTGCGATGCAAGGCTCGATCTTCGCCCTCCAGCAGGAGGAGAATTGGCGCGAGGGCGAGCCCGTTC
>DAIQQK010000028.1:0-29399 GCA_036786835.1 Acidimicrobiales bacterium
TTGGCCCACTTGTGGACCTGAATGTCAGCGGGAGCAGGAAGCCACGACAGGGGTTCTCCACTGGTGGTGTCGAATGGTTCACCGGTGGTCTGAGCGTGCACGAGTAGCCCCCGGAACCGCTCGGCCTCGGTTTTGGTACGAAAGGACCGGCTGTGCTGGCAACCTTCGATGCTCCAGCGCGCGATCCATGGTTGCTTTACTCGGTTGGAGGATTGGCGATTCTGTACGCCGAAGATCTTGACGTTCTGGACGGGTCGGGCCATCTCGGGGACCTCCCAAAAGACTCGCTGACGGCGGAATGGGAGGACCTTGGGAGGGCTGCCCCGGTCCACGAGAAGGCAACGCTATGACCAGCATATAGTCACAAGCAGCCCTCAGGCCTCCGGAGCCGGGTGCGCAGGTTCGAGTCCTGCCGGGGGCGCTCTTGTGGCCCGACGCGACCGCTGCCGGCCACCGACTTGCGGTATGTGACCTTATGCCTTTCCTTTCGTGACCTTGGAGCCTGTTTCCAGGGACTCCCGGCTTCGATGATGATGTGTGGTCAAAGCAATTGGCCCTGCCGATCGTGCAAATGCTGATTTCGAAGACGGCGACGGTCCGCACCGGGTCCGAGCCACATCGCTTCGCAGGTTCCTCGGCCGTGGGGGACCCGCAGCCATCGTTTTGGTCGCAGTCGTCGGCTCGGTCGTCGTGGGCTCTGGCGCTTGGTACTGGCATGCCCGCAACGTCTCCGAGACTCGGGAACAGCTCCGGACCACGTCTGCAGACGTGTCGGCGGACGTCACGAGGACGCTGCTTCAGTACGGAAACCTGGTTTCGGGGTCGGCGGCACTCTTCCACCAAGGAGTCGTGAGTCGCGGCCAGTACGACGCCTATCTCCAAGCCCTCGGGTTCGGGTCGGCGCCTTTCCAAGGGCTGCTGGGCGCCGGGCTGATCCAGGTGGTACCGGCAGGTGATGTGCCGGGGTTCCTCGCTTCGCTGCAAGCCGAAGGCATCTCGGTCACCTCGATCGCCCCGGCCGGCGAGCGCTCTCAGTACTGCCTCGGGAGCTACGCCGACTGGAGCAAGCTGAACGTGACCATCCCGCTATACGGCTACGACTTCTGCACCGTCCCGGCGCTCTTCGAGGTCCTTGCTCGTGCCACCAGCAGCGGCCAGCAGCAGGTCATCGCGGGGTCCACGCTCGGGCCGCTGTACAAGTCCGACTTCGTGCTGGTGCAACCCGTCTACAACGGGACGCCCGCATCGGCCTCCGAGCGCGATAGCCAGGTCACCGGGTGGGCTCTCGCGATAGTCAACGGACCGGGGCTGCTCAAGTCGATTGCACTCAAGCCGGGTGTTCAATTCCTCGTCTCGAGCGGCACCCCGGCGACTCGACACGCCGAGTCGATCCTGCGTTCGCCGGCATCCGTGAAAAATGGCAGCTCGTGGGCGGTGGTCGAACGGGTCAGCGCCTACGGGCCTTGGACGATCCGGCTCCGGGCAGGTCCCGGTTTCCCCGAGACAGGCGGAGGCTGGAGCGGGCCCACCGCCTTGCTCGTCCTCGGTCTGCTGGCCGTCGGCCTGCTCGCCGCGCTGATGGCCAGCCAGTCGACTTCTCGCAGCCGAGCGCTTGGCGAGGTGGATCGAGCCACCAGGCGACTGCGATCCAGCGAGCAACGCTTTCGCACACTGGTGGGCAGCTCGAGTGACTTGATCGCCGTGGTCAACGACAAGGCGGAACTGATCTACGCGAACCCTGCCGCACATCGCCTGCTCGGCCTGGATCCCGAAGAGCACGAAGGTCGCAACATGCTCGAGCTCGTCCATCCCGACGACTTCGAGGCCGTAGTGGCAGCGTTCAGTCGTGACATATCAGTGCCGGGCATCCATCCTCCCGCCGTCTACCGGTTCCGAGCCGCGGCAGGGGAGTGGCGTTATCTCGAAGTCACCGCCACCAACTGCCTGGACGACCCGTCGATCGCCGCCCTCGTCATTAACGCGCGCGACGTCACCGAGCAGACGAACCTCACAAGGGCGCTGCGGACCCTCGGTCAAGCCAGCCACGCGCTCGTGCATGCCTCCGGTGAGACCTCGTTGCTCGTCGACACCTGCAAGACCATCGTCGAGGCGGGTGGCTACAGACTGGCGTGGGTCGGATACGTCGAACACGATGTGAGATGCACCGTTCGTCCGGTGGCGTCCTCCGGAGAGTTGAAATACCTGAACGAGGTCCATGTCAGCTGGGCGGACAATGAATACGGGAAAGGCCCTATCGGCAAGGCGATTCGCACGGGCACCGTGCAAGTGGCCGAGGACCTACCCCACACGAGAGGAGTCTCCGCCGAGAGCCTGGCCGCGGTTGCCAGGTACGGTTTCCGCACCAATTGTGTGTTGCCTCTCGAGGTCGGCGGCGAAGTGATCGGCGCGCTCGCGATCTACGCCGCAGAACTGGGAGCTTTCGGACCCTCCGAGGTAAGGCTGTTCACCGAGCTGGGAGCCGCTCTCGCCTACGGCATAAGCCGGCTTCGTGATGCCGATTCACTTCAGGCGAGCGAGGAGCGCTTTCGGGTGCTGGCCTCGTCGTCGCCGATCGGCATCCTGGAGGTGTCGTCGACCAGGTCCGTCGAGTATGTGAACTCGCGGGCAGCCGAGATCTCCGGCAGGGTCGCCGAAGAGCTGATGGGCATGGGTTGGATCGACGCCGTGCATCCCGACGACAGGCCGGCTCTGCTCGCAATAGTGGAGCGCGCACGCTCCAACCGTGAGGACTTGACGACGAAGTTCAGGATCCTGCGTCCCGACGGTGAGGTCCGCCACGTCAGGATGTCGGCGTCGGCGAGCGGCGCGAAGCTCGACGACGGCTATGTGGTGACTGTCGAAGATGTCACCGAAGAAGTCGTGGCCCAGCATGAGCTCGCCCATCAGGCGTTCCACGATTCCCTCACCGGGCTTCCGAATCGTGCTTTGTTCCTCGACAGACTGAACCAGGAATTGGCGCGGCAGCGCCGCGAGGGCTCGAAGATCGCCGTCCTCTTCCTGGACCTCGATCAGTTCAAGATCGTGAACGACAGTCTCGGGCACGAGACCGGGGACGCCGTGCTCAAGGAAGTCGGTGCACGGTTCATGAGTGCCGTGCGGGCGGGCGAGACGGCGGCTCGTTTCAGCGGCGACGAGTTCATCTTCATCGTCCGGCACATCCGAGAGGTCCAGGACTCAATCGCCGCGGCGAAACGCATTCTGGCCCTGCTGGAGCAACCCATTCACTACGCGGGTCAGGACTTGAGGGTCTCGGGGAGCATCGGCATCGTCATCCCAAGTGCGGGTATGGATGCCGGGACGATCCTGCGCGACGCCGACGCAGCGATGTACAAGGCCAAGGAAGCGGGTCGCAACACATGTGCTCTGTTCGACGAGGACCTGCATCATCGATCGGTCGCTCGCCTCGAGATGGAGAGCGAGTTGCGGAAGGCACTGGTAAATGAGGAATTCCAGCTGTACTTCCAACCAGCCGTCGAACCCTCGACAGGCCGCCCCCTTGCAGCCGAAGCGCTCATCCGCTGGCACCACCCAACGCGCGGGCTCGTCCCGCCACTCGAGTTCATCCCGGTGGCAGAGGACTCGGGGCTCATCAAGCCGATCGGGAACTGGGTATTCGAGCATGCGATGTCCCAACTGGCTTCGTGGGATGCGTTGGAAGACGGCCCACGCCTGCATGTGCTTTCCGTCAACCTGTCTGCCCGGCAGTTGGACGACCCCGAGACGCCGCGAATGGTCGGCGACGTGCTCGATCGCTACGGAATCGAACCGATTCGCGCGGCCCTCGAGATCACCGAGTCGGTCGTGATGGAGGACAACGTGTCCACCAGGAGCTCACTTAGGATCTTCAAGGACCTGGGGCTGCAAGTCGCGATCGACGACTTCGGGACCGGGTACTCCTCGCTCGCCTACCTTCACACGCTGCCGGTCACCACGGTCAAGATCGACCGCTCCTTCGTCTGTCGCCTCGGAGGCGAAGACGACTCCACGCCGGTGATCCGCGCCATCGTCGAGATGAGCCATGCCATGGGTCTGGGTGTCGTAGCCGAGGGAGTAGAGAGCGAGCACCAACGGACCCTGGTTTCGGAGATGGGTTGCGACCTGGCACAGGGCTTCCTCTGGGCTCGTCCGATGCCTGCCGATGAATTCGTCTCCTGGTGGAGAGATGCCGAGCGACAAGTCCAAGATCGAAGGGTTTCGGGGCGCAGGATTCCACACGCGGTCTGATCGCGAAGGCCAGCGGCCGAGCCGACGGGCTTCCGCGTCGAGTGCGCCAACCATGCGGCGACAGTCGAACTCGCAGCTAGCCTTTCTCGGATGAGGGAGCAATTCGGCGGACCTCTCGACGACGAAGCGGGAGTGCATTTGGTGGAAGCCGTGTCGGTCGCGCCGCCGCCCGACGAAGGCCCGATCGCCCGAGAACTGCTGCCGATGACTTCGGAGGTCTCAGCAGACGGCCACCTCTCGATCGGTGGTGTCGACGTGGTTGGTCTCGCCGAGGAGCTCGGCACCCCCTTGTTCGTCTACGACGAGACCCATCTGCGCGACCGCTGCCGTCAGGCGGTCCAAGTATGGGCGGACGGCGTCGCGTATGCGACGAAAGCGTTCCTCTGCAAGGCCATGGCGAGGCTCGCCCACGAAGAGGGAATGTGGCTCGACGTCTCGACCGCCGGTGAGCTGCACGTGGCACTCGCGTCCGGTGTGCCTGCCTCGCGCCTGGTGCTCCACGGCAACAACAAGTCAGATGCAGAGCTGACTCGAGCTCTCGAAGAAGGTGTCGGCCGTATCGTTGTCGACTCATTCGACGAGATCGACCGCCTCGACCGAATGACCGGAGGTCCGGTCACCGGCGAGCCCGCCGCGGTCATGTTGCGCGTGACACCCGGGATCGAGGCTCACACACACGAGTTCGTGCGAACCGGTCAGGAGGACTCGAAGTTCGGTTTCGGCCTGTCCTCGGGCGCGGCGTCGATGGCCGTCGAGCGGCTGAGCTCGATGCCCGCCGTCCAGCTCGTCGGGGTCCACGCCCACATAGGCAGTCAGGTGTTTCGCGCCGAGTCCTTCTCCGAGGAGGTAGAGGTGCTCGCAAAGTTCTTCAACACGCTCGACCTGCCCGAGCTCTGCGTCGGAGGCGGGCTCGGTGTTCCCTACGTCGCCGGCGAGTCCGCACCGAGCATCGCCGAATGGGCGACGACAGTTCGCGACGCCTGTGGCGCGGCGGGTGTGCCGGCCTCGACGCGTGTCACAGCGGAGCCCGGGCGAGCGATCGTCGCAACGGCATGTGTGACCGTCTACCGGGTCGGCACCGTGAAGGAGCTCCCGGGGATCCGCACTTATGTGGCAGTCGACGGCGGAATGAGTGACAACCCGCGACCCGTTCTCTACGGAAGTGGTTACGAGGCGTTTCTTCCCCGTTCGACGGGTTCGCCTCGGCCTCTCGCGGTGAGGGTGGTCGGCAAGCACTGCGAGGCCGGCGACGTCGTCGTCTCCGACGCACGGCTGCCCGAGGACCTGTCCGTGGGCGACCTCCTTGCCACGCCCGTGACAGGAGCCTACGGATACTCGATGGCTTCGAATTACAACAAAGTCGCCCGGCCCGCAGTCGTGTTCGTATCCGACGGGCGATACAGAGTCGTGGTGCGAAGAGAAGAGGACGACGACCTCCTGCGGCTGGATGGCTGAGACGTGCCGCGCTCCGCGCGCCCGGACTTTGCATCTCAGGCGGCTTCGATAGCTGGCGATAGCGTGGGCGGATGGTGATCGGTGCGCCGCAACCCGTTCGAGTGGGCGTGCTCGGGGCAGGCAACGTCGGAAAGGCCCTCGTGGCGCTCCTGCTTGAGGATGCCGACGCCATCGCGAGCCGCTGTGGGGTGCGACTCGAGGTCGCAGGTGTGGCAGTTGCAGAACCCTCGCGGCCTCGTCCGCGGATACCTGCCGAGCTCGTGACCGGTGACGCCAAGGGTCTTGTGACCGACCCGTCGGTCGACGTGGTCGTGGAGCTCATCGGGGGGATCGAGCCGGCACGCGGGCTTCTCGAGGCGGCCATCGCTGCGGGGAAGCCCGTGGTCACCGCCAACAAGGAACTGTTGGCAGAGCACGGTGCCGCTCTAGCCGAGTCGGCATCGGCTGCCGGGGTCGACCTCTTCTACGAGGCGGCGGTGGCAGGAGCGATCCCGATCATCCGCCCGCTTCGCGAGTCGCTCGCCGGTGAAGAGATACAGCGCGTCATGGGGATCGTGAACGGCACGACGAACTTCATCCTTACGACCATGTCCGAGCATGGCTCCTCCTACACCCAGGCCCTAGCAGAAGCTCAGCGCCTCGGACTGGCCGAGCGCGATCCGACTGCCGACGTGGACGGGCACGACGCCGCCGCAAAGGCGGCGATCCTCGCGAGCCTCGCGTTTCGTTGCGAGATCGTCGTCTCGGACGTCGAGCGCGAGGGCATCTCTTCGGTCGACCCGGTCGACGTCGACTTCGCGGGTCGGCTCGGATACGTGGTGAAGTTGCTCGCGGTGGCCGAGCGAATCGGCGAGAGAACCGAAGAGGTACCAGAGGTCTCGGTGCGCGTTCACCCGGCGATGCTCCCCCGCAACCATCCGCTCGCAGCGGTCCGCGGCGCATTCAACGCGGTGTTCGTGGAAGGGGAGGCGTCGGGGGAGTTGATGCTCTATGGCCGGGGGGCGGGCGGGATGCCGACGGCGTCCGCGGTGCTCGGTGACCTGATCGACGCGGCTCGACATCTGCGCGGCGGGTTCTCCTCGACTTCCTCGCCGCGGCCGCGAGCACGCATCCACCCAGCCGACGACTTGAGAAGTGCCTGGTACCTGAACATCGACGTGGCGGACCGACCAGGGGTTCTGGCCTCGGTCGCTTCGGTGTTCGGCGAGAACGCGGTGTCGATCCGCTCGATGGAGCAGGTCGGCATGGGGGCGGAAGCACGGCTGATCTTCGTCACCCACGTCGCGCGTCAGGGCGATCTCACGAAGACTCTGGACGGCCTCCGGGGTCTCGAGGTCGTCGACCATGTCGGAGGGGTGCTTCGCATCCTGGGCGACGAGCAGGACGAGGAGCCCGGGTCGTGACGGGGAACTGGCCCGGAGTCGTAGAGGCTTACCGCGACTTCCTCCCCGTGACCTCGTCCACCCCAGTCGTGACGCTGCTCGAGGGCAACACCCCTCTTCTCGAGGCTCCTCGTCTGTCGGCTCGAGTGGGAGCTCGTGTCTTTCTCAAGCTCGAGGGGCTGAACCCGACGGCATCCTTCAAGGACCGCGGGATGACCCTCGCGATCTCCAAAGCTCTCGAAGAGGGAGCCAAAGCGGTGGTGTGCGCTTCCACCGGCAATACGTCGGCGTCCGCGGCGGCGTATGCCTCGCGCGCCGGGCTCACCTGCGCAGTGCTGATACCCGAGGGCCACATCGCTCTCGGCAAGCTGGCGCAGGCGCTCGTGCACGGGGCAAGGGTGCTCCAAGTGCGAGGGAATTTCGACGAGGCCCTCGCAATCGTGAGGGTTCTCGGCGACAGGGCGCCGGTGACCGTGGTCAATTCCATCAACGAGTACCGGATCGAAGGGCAGAAGTCGGGTGCCTTCGAGGTCGTCGACGCCCTGGGCGATGCCCCCGACGTCCACTGCATCCCTGTCGGAAACGCCGGGAACATAAGCGCCTACTGGCGCGGATACTGCGAGTACAGAAATGCGGGGCGCTCGACGAGGCTCCCTCGGATGCTCGGCTTCCAGGCCGCCGGGGCGGCCCCGATCGTAGAAGGTCATCCGATCGAGCACCCCGAGACCGTGGCCACCGCGATCCGAATCGGCAACCCGGCGTCCTGGTACGCGGCCACCGCTGCCGCGAGCGAGTCGGGAGGTGCGATCACCGCGGTGACCGACGACGAGATTCTCGACGCGTACCGTTTTCTCGCCTCGGAGGAGTCGGTGTTCTGCGAGGCTGCCTCTGCCGCGTCGGTAGCTGGGCTCATGAAGGTGGGCGCCCCAGCCTCCTCCACCGTCGTCTGTGTGCTCACCGGCCACGGGCTGAAGGACCCGGATCTTGCGATCAGCCAGATCTCGGTGCCCACCACCATCGAGGCGGACTACGCGGCGGTCCTCGACGCCCTGGGTCTCTGAGTTGGGACCTCCCGCGGGAGTGTCAAGGTGGGAAGAAAAGCCTGAGAGGGAGTGTTGTTGCCACTGAGCGCCGGCGTCCGGTAGAGTCTGAGTCACCGCCGCCCCCCTGCAAGCCGTAGGAGCGTCGTGGGCGACAAGGCTTCTCGAGGGATGACCTCCTGAGGCAGCCGCTCAGAGGCGGTTCTCTACCGTTGGTTCGGGGGAACGTGGCGGAGCCGGTAACGAAGAAACGTCCGGCGCCTTACCTTCTGTCCAGTGTCTCTGGCGCCTGGGCTCTCTGACGCCCTGCTCGCCGGGACCGGACGCAACGCTAGAGAGGTGCTGAATGGCTGCAGAGCAACAGCTCGAGCGGTCCGTACTCGAACGCAAGGAGCGAGACGAGCTCCGGGCCATCGCCGAGGCGATGTCGCTGGAGATGAGCTCGCGAACCAAGAAAGCCGACATCATCGACGAGATTCTGCGTGCTGCGGGGGTCGAAGTCGCGCGCTCGGGTTCGACGAACGGGGGGAGCCCGGCGGGCTCACGTCGAAAGGCCGTCTCGGGTTCTGCCGCGACCCGGGATGCCGACGGGGGCGCCGTGGCCGAGGAGCAGGACGACGCATCCGACGATGCAGGCTCGGACTCCGATGTTGCGACGGTCGGTCGCACCGACTCCGTGGCCTCCAACGGCCAGTCCGAACAGGCCACGACAGCTGAGCGACAGCGAGGCTCCGGACAGAACCGACAGTACGGCGGGCAAGCCCAGACCCAGGCACAGGCAGGTGGGGAGCCTGGCAACCGCCGCGGCCGCCGCAGGCGCGGCCGTCAGCCCGGCCACGCCGGTGAGCGCGAACCGCAGGGCGGCGGCTCCGAAGCGCAGTACTCGGGCGAGCTGGTGCCGGTGCGAGGCCTTCTCGACTTGCGCGAAGAGGGTTACGGCTTCGTGCGCGCCGAGGGCTACCTGCCGAGCTCGCGCGACATATACGTGTCGATCAGCCAAGCGCGGCGATTTGCCCTTCGCAAGGGCGACTACGTCGAGGGAGCGAGCCGTCCGGCGGCCTCGAACGAGAAGTTTCCCGCCCTGATCCGCATCGACACCATTTGCGGGTTGACGCCGGACGAAGCCAGGAACCGCCAGCGCTTCGAGGACCTCACCCCGTTGTTCCCCGACGAAAAACTGAGGCTCGAGACGACCGGAGCAGCCGAGGTCACGACGCGGATCATCGACTTGCTCTCGCCGATCGGCAAGGGACAGCGCGGGATGATCGTCTCCCCGCCGAAGGCCGGTAAGACCACCGTCCTCAAGCAGATTGCGCATTCGATCGAAGCCAACAACCCCGAGGTGCACCTGATCGTCCTCCTCGTCGACGAGCGGCCGGAAGAGGTCACCGACATGCGCCGTTCGGTCAAGGGCGAAGTCGTGGCGTCGACCTTCGACAGGCCTTCGGACGAGCACACGTCGATCTCCGAGCTCACGATCGACCGGGCCAAGCGGCTGGTCGAGCTCGGAAAGGACGTCGTGATCGTCCTGGACGGGATCACCAGGCTCGCCCGGGCCTACAACCTCGCGCAGCCGGCGACCGGCCGGATCATGTCCGGTGGCGTCGACTCGGGTGCTCTCTACCCGCCGAAGAAGTTCTTCGGCGCCGCGCGCAACATCGAGGAGGGAGGGTCCCTCACGATCCTCGCCACAGCACTGGTGGAGACCGGGTCGAAGATGGACGAGGTGATCTTCGAGGAGTTCAAGGGGACCGGGAACATGGAGCTCCGGCTGGACCGCAGGCTCGCCGAGCGCCGGCTCTACCCGGCGATCGACGTGAACGCCAGCCAGACCCGGCACGAAGAGCTGCTCTTCGAGCGCGGGCAGTTGCAGCAGGTCTGGAAGCTGCGTCGTGTGCTGAACGCGCTAGCAGCCGACGGGAGCGCGGCCGCCGGCCTCGAGCTCCTGATCGACAAGATCCGCTCTACCAAGAGCAACGACGAGTTCCTCGCGGAGATCGCCAAGGGCCCTGCCCCTCCCGTCTGAGGACCCGATCCGAGAACCGCGCCTTACAATGGAGGCACCATGAAGCCCGAAATTCACCCCGAATACGTGGAGGCCCACGTTCGCTGCTCGTGCGGCAACACCTTCACCACCCGTTCGACCAAGGCAGAGCTTCACGTCGAGTTGTGCAACGAGTGCCACCCCTTCTTCACGGGGAAGCAGAAGCTCGTGGACTCCGGAGGACGCGTCGAGCGTTTCCAGCGCCGTTACGGTCAGCGGGGATCGCGAAGCCGCAAGAGTGCTTCGGCACCCGCGCCGGCCCCGGCGCGCCGCTGACTGCGGGCCGGTGCATCGCCGGCCGATCTCCTGACCGGCCGTGGAACCTGAACGTCTGAAAGCTTGGGAGAACGAGCACGAAGCAGTTCTGCGTGCGCTCGCCGATCCCGACGTCGTCTCCGACCGTTCGCGCCTCGAGGAGTCCTCTCGGCGTGAGAAGGAGCTCGATGCGCTTATAACGACGGCGCGCCGGCTGCGCGATGCGGAAGCCGATCTCGCCACTGCTCGCCAGATGCTCGCCGAGGCATCGTCCGACGACCGTGAGCTCGTTCGCGCCGAGTTGGAGAACGCGCAGGCGGACGTCGACACGTTCGAGGAGGAACTTCGTACCCTGCTCGTGGCGCGTGATCCGAACGACGGTCGCAACGTCATCGTCGAGATCCGAGGAGCCGAGGGTGGCGAAGAGGCGAATCTATTCGCACGCGACCTGTTCGAGATGTACCGCCGGTACGCAGAGCGCCGCAGCTGGCGCATGGAAGTCCTCTCGACGAGCCCCTCGGAGCGTGACGGTCTGAACGAGGCCACCTTCATCATCAAGGGAGCCGACGCTTGGCAGCGCATGAAGCACGAGGGAGGCACCCACCGCGTCCAGAGAGTGCCGGTCACCGAGTCGCAGGGGCGCATACACACCTCGGCCGCCACGGTGACGGTGCTCCCTGAAGCCGAGGAGATCGATGTTCAGATCGATCCTGCAGATCTGAGAGTCGACGTCTTTCGTTCCACGGGGCCCGGAGGCCAGTCGGTCAACACGACCGACTCCGCGGTGCGCGTGACGCACATCCCGAGCGGGATCGTCGTCTCCATGCAGGACGAGAAGAGTCAAATTCAGAACCGCGCCCGCGCCATGGTCGTCCTGCGATCCCGGCTGCACCGGCTCGAGACCGAGCGTCAGGCCGCAGAGCAGTCCCAGCAGCGACGCAGCCAGGTAGGGGGCGGAGGACGCTCGGAGAAGGTGCGTACCTACAACTTCAAGGAGAACCGCGTCACCGATCACCGCGTGAAGATGACCCTTCACAAGCTCGACCGCGTTCTCGACGGCGAAATCGACGAGCTGGTGAACGCGCTCTTGGAGGACGAACGCCAGCGCCAGCTCGGGTCGGACGGTACCGACGGTTCCGCGAGGTGAACGTGATCGAGAGCCAGAGGAGCCAGAGGAGCGACCCTCTTCGCACGGCGGCGGAGCTGCTCGAAGAAGCCACTTCTTCTCTCGGCTCGGTGACCGAGGCTCGCTGGATCGTAGAGACGGCGACACGATGGGACGGCAGCCGCCTTCACTCTCCTTCGGAGCTCCGACGCGATGTCTCTCGGAGCGTCGCCGAAGAGATCGACCGGATGGTCCGGAGAAGGCGAGGCGGCGAGCCGCTTCAGTACGTCCTCGGCACTTGGGCGTTTCGTGATCTCGAGATCCGGGTCGACCCACGCGTTCTCGTACCTCGCCCCGAGACAGAGCAGGTCGTGGGCTTCGCTCTCGAGGAGCTCCGCGGCGCGTCGGAGCGCTCAGCCTCTTCCGGCCGTGGTCGTCGCGTCGTCGCGGTCGATCTCGGGACGGGTTCGGGAGTGATCGCTCTCTCCATCGCTCTCGAGGCTTCGCTCGGGAACGATCGTCCCCTAGAGGTGTGGGCGACGGACTTCTCCGGCGACGCTCTCGCAGTCGCGCGCACGAACCTGGAAACACTGGGCGCCAGACGTCCCGAAGTCGCCGCCAGGGTGCGCTTGAGGTTGGGTTCCTGGTTCGACGCGCTGCCGTCGCGCCTTCGTGGCGAGATACAGCTGGTCGTGTCCAATCCGCCGTACGTGTCGGCCTCCGAATGGGAGAGCCTCGACCCGGTCGTGCGCGAGCACGAGCCGGCGCACGCGCTCGTCGCGGGCGAGACCGGTCGCGAGGTGCTCGAGCTGCTCGTCTCCGAGGCGCCGAGATGGCTGGCTCCGATGGGCGCGCTCGTGTTGGAGCTGGCGCCCTCACAAGCCCGCTCGATCGCCGACAAGGCTGCGGCTTCAGGGTTCGATGAAGTAATGGTGCTCCCCGATCTGAGCGGGCGCCCGAGAGCCCTGATAGCGCGACGCGGCGTTGGCTGAACCGATCTCCCGCGACGTGGAGCGCAAGCGATCGGAGCCGGTGCCCGAAGTGCTGCTGGAGAGAGCGGCGTTTGCTCTCGTAGCCGGACAGGTCGTGGCGATCCCGACGGACACCGTCTACGGGCTCGCCGTGAATCCGAGACGCAAAGGTGCTCTCGAGGCTCTCTTCTCCGTCAAGGCCCGGCCGACATCCTCTCAAACAGCGGTGCTGGTCTCGGGGACAGAGCAGGCCGAATCACTCTGTGAAGAGGGCTTTTCGGAATTGGCTTCGCGCATCGCCGCCGATTTCTGGCCCGGCGCGGTCACCTTGGTGCTTCGTCGCGGAGAAGGAGTCCATTGGGCGCTGGGGGGCGACGACGCCACCATCGGTCTGCGGTGCCCCGCCGATCCCCTCGCGCGTGATCTCTGTGAGCGAGTCGGGCCGCTCGCAGCCACGAGCGCGAACCTCCACGGGCAGGCTCCCTTGTGCACCGCCGAGGAGATCCGGGCAGCGTTCGGTGAGAAGGTCGCGCTGGTCGTGGACGGCGGCCGACTCAAAGGACTCGCGTCGACGGTGGTCGATGTCTCCGGAGGCGAGTTGAGATGCCTGCGCGAAGGGGCGGTCCCCTTTGCAGATGTGCAGTCGCTCTTCGATTGAGCCGTCCGGGCCGCTCGCCCAGGCGTGGATAAGCTTCGCCGATGGGCGAACTCGCCTCTTCTCCCTTCGACTCGTGGCTCTCCGGGGACCCCGAGCTGGCGGCATTGCTTCGTGACGAGGCCGATCGCCAGTCGAGGACGCTCCAGCTGATCGCCTCGGAGAATTTCACCTCGCCGGCGGTGCTCGCCGCCACGGGATCCGTGCTGACGAACAAGTACTCGGAGGGTTATCCGGGTCGTCGCTACTACGGCGGGAACAGGGTCATCGACGAGGTGGAGGATCTGGCGCGCGACCGGGTGAAAGCCCTTTTCGGCGCCGAGCACGCGAACGTTCAGCCACACGCCGGAGCGTCGGCGAACCTGGCGGCCTACCAAGCTCTGCTCGAGCCGGGGGACACGGTCCTCGCGATGCGCCTCGACCAGGGCGGGCACCTCACCCACGGCTCGCCGGCGAGCATCACCAGCAAGTTCTGGCGCTTCGTGTCGTACGGGCTCACACCTGCTCGCGACGACGCCGAGGACCCCGGCGAGGTAATCGACTTCGACCAAGTGGCAGATGTCGCCAAACGAGAGCGGCCAAGCCTGATCGTCGCGGGAGCGACGGCATATCCACGTCTGATCCACGCCGAGCCCTTCAGGGAGATCGCGGACTCGGTCGGAGCTCGGCTCATGTTCGATGTCGCTCATCCCGCAGGTTTGATCGCCGGAGGAGCCCATCCCAGCCCGGTCGGCATAGCCGACGTCGTCACCTTCACCACACACAAGACGCTTCGAGGCCCACGAGGTGCCGTCATCCTCTGCCAGTCGGACCTCGCCAAGGCCATCGACTCGGCCGTGTTCCCAGGCCTGCAGGGTGGCCCGCTCGAGCACGTGATCGCCGCGAAGGCGGTCGCCTTCGCCGAGGCGGCTCGACCCGAATTCTCTGCTTATGCACATGCGGTCGTCGCCAACGCGCGTGCCCTCGCGGAGGCTTTGGCCGAGCAGGGATTTCGACTGGTGTCGGGCGGCACCGACAACCACCTGATCCTCATCGACCTGAGGCCTTTCGATCCGGATCTCACGGGCAAGCAGGCTCAGGAGGTGCTCGACCTCTCCGGGATCACCTTGAACCGCAACACGATTCCCGACGACCCTCGATCGGCTTTCACTACTTCGGGGCTCCGCTTGGGCACTGCCGCAGAGACCACCGCCGGCATGGGAGTCGATGAGATGAGGACGGTGGCGGAATTGATCGGTAAGACCCTCGAGGGACGCGACGACGAGGCGGTCCTCAGCGAGGTTCAGCGCGAGGTGCGAGAGCTGTGTGACCGGTTCCCTCCCTACCCGGACCTGGTGGGCGCCGGCATCGGGGGAGGCTGAACCGTGCCCCCCTTGGGGGCCTATGGGGTCGTCGCGCTGATTTCGGCGATCGGGACGTTCCTCGTGATGTTCCCGGTCCGGCGGCTCGCCACCCGCATCGGCTTCGTTGCGCTTCCCGACGAGAGGCGGATCCACACCCGCACAACCCCTTACGGGGGCGGCGTTGCCATGTTCGTCGCCTTCCTGGTGGCGATGATGGTCGCTTCCCAGCTCCACCAACTACAGGGGTTGTTCCAGGGATCCTCCGAGCCTCTGGGGCTGGTGCTGGGAGCCGCCGTGATCTTCATCGTCGGCACGATCGACGATGTCCGCGACATGTCGGCTCCCGCAAAGATGGCCGGAGAGGTGCTCGCCGCGATGGTCTTCGTCTTCATGGGCGTGACCATGTTCCAGTTCAAGATCCCCACCGTCGGGTTCTTGGTCCTCTCACCCGACGTGACCCCACTTCTCACCGCCGCCTGGGTGATCGTCATAACCAACGCCGTCAATCTCATAGACGGCCTCGACGGACTTGCGGCAGGCATCGTGGCGATCGCCTCCGGCGCTCTGGCGGTCTATGGGCTCCGACTCGTGTACCTGGGCGTCCTGCCTGCGGACAACCTGGGACCGCTCATCGCTGTGATCGCGTTCGGGGTCTGCATCGGCTTCCTGCCGCACAACTTCCACCCTGCCAAGGCATTCATGGGAGACGGAGGCGCGCTCTTCCTCGGGCTGCTGATGGCAGCAGCGACCATGGTCATCGGCGGGCGAACCCCCGACGTGAGCGGTCAGACGTTCTTCTTCTTTGCTCCACTGTTCATCCCGGTGTTCATACTCGGGGTGCCGATCGCGGACCTGGCATTCGCGTTCGTGCGCCGAACCGCTAAGGGGACGGGGTTCGGCACTCCCGACAAGGACCACGTGCACCATCGTCTGCTCCGCTTGGGGCACGGCCCGAGGCGAACGGTCGTGATCCTGTGGGCGTGGACAGCCGTTCTCTCCGGCTTCCTGCTGTACCCGCTGTTCAGGCCAAAGGCCAATGCGATCATCCCCTTCGGCGTGATCGCACTCGCGTTGGCCCTGTTCACCCTGCTCCATCCGGGGCTTCGCAAGAACGCGACGGACACCGAGGATATGGAGGGCGTTGAACCGGCCGCCGGGGGAACGGGGGAGGAGGGAGGCGGGGCGTTGGTCGAGGCAGCCGTCCCACGAACCCGGGGGGACGGTGGCGCCGAATCGGCCGCGTCCGGTAACGGCGCCCGCAGACGCGGGCCCGGCCCCGGGCATGACATAGGGCCGCCGCCACCCCCGCCGGACCGGCGCCCCTCGTCGTTCCCGAAGGGCTCGCCGTCGTCCTCGCCCACGGGCTCACGCAGGCCCTGACGCAAGGAAGACGAGGACTTGGAAGCGAATTGGCCGACGGTCTCGGGCCGGGATGCCACGGCAAGCCTCGGCGGACCGGCGCGCTGGCCGAGCAGGGCTCGAGGTGGGCGGTGCCCCTGCTTGGAGGCCTTTGGCCAGGCTCGTTTTGCCGTGCACAAGCTCCCGGTGCCAAAATGGTTGTGTGCGCCTCTCCCCTCCCGCCGAGGTCCGCGAGCGGTTTTCCGTTGCGATCGCGACCTTCGCGGGACCTTTGCCCGCCGCCTGACCGCGGGCGAGCTCCGGCGATGCAAGCCCTCGACGGCCTGAGCGCCGCGCGCCCCGCGTCCCACCATGGAGAAACCGACGCCGCCGAGCTTCCTCGCCCTTACGGGCCTCGGCGTCTCCATCGCAATCTGCATTGCCATCGGAGTTGGGCTGGGTATCTACCTCGACGACGTCACGCACCACTCTCCCCTCTTCACCTTGACCGGGCTCGTGGTGGGCATCGCGATGGCCGTGGCCACGGCATACGTCGAGATCAAGAAGCTCCTGTAGGCTGCGCCGGCTGTGTCGTGCTGCCTTGCCCGGCACGCTCGGCCGAAGATCGAGCGGGCAGGGGGCCCGCTTCCCCTCGAATCGATTCGGTTGGCGCCTGTGCTTGAGGAATTCATAGACCTCGACGCCGTTCGCCTTGGGCGCGCGTTGCGGCGGACCCGCATCCTCGCCGTGGTATTCGGCGTGATAGGGCTCGTCGTCGCTTCGGTCGTCGGTTACCCGGAGGCCGGGCTCGGCATCGTTGTCGGGCTGATCCTCGGTGGTGTGAACACTCGATGGGTGGACACCTCGGTCGCCCGGCTCCAGAACGTTGGTGGTGCGAAGGCTGCGCGTCGTCCTCTCGCGATGCGAACCCTCGTACGGCTGGGGTTCACCACCGCCTGCGTCCTGGCGTTGCTGATCCTCGTCACCCCCATGGGCTTCGGGGCTCTCGGTGGGCTCGTCCTGTATCAGGCGGCCTTCCTGTCGAGCATGATCTCTGCGGTCTTCCGAGGGACGCCGCGCTCGTGACGCCGGTCCTCGGCTCGACGCACGTGCTGGTCACGAGCTTTCTCGCAACCAGCTCCAACATCAACATCAACAACCACGTCACTCGCAAGATCTTCGGACTGTCCATCGAGCTCGACATCGTCTGGGCGACGCTCATAGCCGGTGCCATCGTCATCGCGCTCGGAATTCTCACCGCGCGGCGCTCGACGGCGGGGGTGCCGGGAAAGCTCCAGCTGTTCTTCGAGACGGTCGTGGACCAGGTGAACCAGCTGGTGGAATCCACGGTTGGCCCCGCCGGTGTGCGCATCGTCCCTCTCGCCCTCACCCTGTTCCTGTTCATCCTCACAGCCAACTGGCTCGAGGTGATACCAAGCATCCTGAAGGAAGGGAAGACCGAGTACCTGCCTGCTCCGACGGCGAGCGTGAACCTCACTTACGCGCTGGCGCTCCTCGTCATCGTGATCGTTCATGCCGCCTCCATCCGCGCCCGCGGAGTGCGCGGATACGTGAAGCACTACTTTCAGCCGTTTCCCTTCTTCTTCCCGATCAACGTCATCGAGGAGATCACCAAGCCGATCACGCTGGCCCTGCGGCTCTTCGGAAATCTCTTTGCAGGCACCCTGATGCTGCTTCTCATCGCCGCCCTGCTGCCGATCTTCGTCGTCCCGGTTGCGGATGTCGCGTGGAAGCTGTTCGACATGTTCATCGGCTTCATCCAGGCGTTCATCTTCGCCTTGCTGACGATCGTCTATTACGGCATGGCGACGACCGTCGAGGCAGAGCACTAGGTGGTGGCCAAGGACATGTAGGGCCGATCGCCGCAGGCGACACTCAGGTTCACGAAGTCGATTCTTGAAATTCCAGTGAGAGGAGCAACGAGTAATGGCAGCAGTAACCAGTCAAGCGGTCCAGTTGGCCGGGGCCATGGTCGGAGGTGGTCTGGCGCTCGCCGGGGGCGCAATGGGCGCAGCGGTCGGTGACGGCCTTGCCGGCAGCCAGACGATCGCCGCGGTGGCGCGACAGCCGGAGGTAGAAGCGAAAGCTCGGCTCTACCTCTTCATCACCGTGGGCCTCGTCGAGGCTATGTACTTCATCAACCTGGCCTTCATGGCGTTCTTCGTCTTCGTCCTCTACAAGAAGTAGCAGGGGTCCGAGATGGTCGCCTCAAACAGCAACTTTCTCGTCCCCGACGGGACGTTCGTCGCGGAGTTCATCGCGTTCGTGCTGATCGTCGGCATCATCGCGAAGTGGATCCTTCCACCGTTGAACAGAGCGATGGAGAAGCGACAGGAGGAGATCAAGTCTTCGCTGGAGGCCGCCGACGAGGCGAAAAGCGAGGCGGAGGAGACGCGGGCCCAGCGCGATGGGATTCTCGCCGAGGCCCGCGCCCAGGCGCGCGAGATCTTCTCTCAGGCCAACCGCACCGCCGAGCAGATGAGGGCTGACGGGGAGGAGCGTGGCCGTCAGGAGTACGAGCGGATGCTTCAGAGCGCCGAGACCGAGATCAGTCTGGCCCGCCAGCGTGCGGTGGAAGAAGTGAGCAACCAGGTGGCCGGGCTCGTGCTGTCGGCGGCTCGCCAGGTGGTCGGGCGTGAGATAGATGCGGCGAGCCACCGCGACCTCATCGACGAGGCAGTGAGGGCGCTTCGTTCCGCGCAGTCCCCTTCCTCGGGGTCGCGGGCCTGATCAGCCCGAGGGCGAGGAAGAGGAACGAGAGGAACCGGTAAGAGTGCGTCTTTCCTTGCGTGGTTACACCACGGCGGTAGTGGGCGACATGGCGAGGGAGCCCGTCGGCCAGCAGATCGCCGACGATCTGACCGCGATCGCACACCTGGTCTCGCGCACTGCGAGCCTCGCTGTGGTGATGACCGACTTCACCGTTCCAGTTCCCGCACGCCGCGCGGTGCTTCGGGATCTCCTCGAAGCGCGAGTGCACCCCATCGCCTTGCGGCTCGCCCTTCGCGCCGTGGAGATCGAGCGCGCGGACGAGCTCGCCACATCGTTGCACGAGCTCTACGAGCTGGCGATCCACATGCACGACATGGGCGAGAAGGAGCTGTTGGCGCAGGAGCCCATATCTACGCGTGGCCAATGGAGAGACCTCGCCGAGGGGTACGCGACGGCCGTCTTCGAGGATTCGACACCGGACGATCTCGAGGAGATCGAGGACGAGCTCTTCCGTTTCGCACGAGTAATGGAGGCGAGCCAGTCTCTTCGCAGGGCTCTCGTGGACCCGAACTACTCGGTGGACAGCCGGAGGAAGCTCATAGACGGCCTCCTCCAAGGCAAGGTCAAGGCGGCGACCTTGCGGGTGGCGAAGATCACCCTCGAAGGTCACGTGCGCGACGCCGTGGGAGCTCTCGACTTCCTCTCGGAGCTGGCGGCGAGAGCGCGCGGCTGGCGAGTGGCGCGAGTGCACACGGCGCGGCCCGTGAACGATGGCGAGCGCCGCAGCCTTTCCGAAGCGATGGAGCGGATCACCGGGCACCCAGTGGAGCTGCACGTGCTCGAGGACCCGGAGCTGCTCGGGGGTGCCGTGATCCAGGTGGGCGACCTGCTCGTGGACGCGAGCGCCCGCCACCGGCTCGACGAACTGAAGGACCACCTCCTCGGACCCGAGGCGGCAGAGACAGGAGCAGTGCACTGAAATGGCAGAGCTGACCATCGACGCGGGGGAGATCGCGGCCGCCCTCGAAAGGCACGTGGAGGAATACAGGCCCGAGGTCTCGACCGAGCAGGTGGGTCGCATCACGGAGGTGGGAGACGGGATCGCCCGCATATCCGGGCTGCCGAAGGCCGCCGTCAACGAGCTGCTCGAGTTCGAGGACCAAACGCTCGGGCTCGCGCTGAACCTCGACGAGGACACAATCGGTGCGGTCATCCTCGGCACCGACATGCACCTCGAGGAGGAGCAGCTCGTACGCGCCACCGGACGGATCCTCTCGGTGCCGGTGGGAGACGCACTGCTCGGTCGTGTGGTCGATCCTCTCGGACAGCCGATCGACGGGAAGGGACCCATTGCGAGCGAGGGCACCAGGCGACTCGAGGTCCAGGCCCCGGGCATCGTCGCCCGTCAGCCGGTCAAGAACCCGCTACAGACGGGCATAAAGGCGATCGACTCGATGACCCCGATCGGGCGCGGCCAGCGCGAGCTCATCATCGGTGACCGAAAGACCGGTAAGACCACGGTCGCCGTGGACACGATCATCAACCAGAAGGGGCAGGGGGTGAAGTGCATCTACGTGGCCATCGGACAGAAGGGTTCGTCGATCGCCCAGACCGTTGCCACCCTCAGCCGTCACGGAGCTCTCGAGTACACCGTCGTGGTCTCCGCCGCGGCTTCGGAGCCCGCACCGTTCAAGTACCTGGCCCCTTACTCGGGATGTGCCATGGGACAGCACTGGATGGAGAACGGCGAGGACGCCCTCATCATCTACGACGACCTCTCGAAGCAGGCCGAGGCGTACCGCCAGCTGTCGTTGTTGTTGCGCAGGCCGCCGGGACGCGAGGCTTATCCCGGCGACGTCTTCTACCTGCACAGCCGCCTGCTCGAGCGCGCTGCGAAGCTCTCCGAAGAGCGCGGTGGTGGGTCGCTCACCGCCCTCCCGATCATCGAGACCAAGGGAGGCGACGTCTCCGCGTACATCCCGACCAATGTCATCTCGATCACGGACGGCCAGATATACCTCGAATCGGAGCTGTTCTACGCAGGCGTGCGCCCTGCCATGAACGTCGGCATCTCGGTGTCGCGCGTCGGCGGTGCGGCCCAGGTGAAGGCGATGCGCTCGGTCGCCGGGACGCTCAAGATCGACCTCGCGCAGTTCCGCGAGCTCGAGGCCTTCGCCACGTTCGGGTCCGAGCTCGACAAGGTCTCCCAGGCGCAGCTCGACCGCGGGTACAGGCTCACCGAGATCCTGAAGCAGCCCCAGAACGAGCCGATGGCAGTCGAGGACCAGGTCCTCTCCATCTACGCCGGTTCCAACGGGTGGGTGGACGACGTGCCGGTGGGGGACGTCCGCCGATTCGAATCCGAGATGCTCAAGTTCCTGCATGCCAACCAACCCGGGCTCGTCGAGCACATACGAAGCACCGGGAGCCTGCCCGAGCCCGAGGAGCTCAAGAAGGCGCTGAAGGCGTTCAAGGACGGGTTCGTGAAGCTGGAGGGTGACTGAGCAGTGGCCGGTGGTGTCGAACGCGTCCTGAAACGGCGCATCCGGACGGTCAAGGCGACGCAGAAGATCACGCGCGCCTTCGAGCTCATCGCGACCTCGCAGATCGCCCGCGCGCAGAACCGCATGACGGGCGCTGGCCCGTATCTGGACGGGATAGCGAGCGTGCTCACCGAGGCGGCGAAGGACGCCGGCAGTACCGCCGGACGCGTGCTCGGCGTGCCTGAGTCGCCGAGACGGGTGCTGGTCGTGTCGATCCTCGCGGACCGTGGCCTGTGTGGCGCGTACAACGCGAACGTGCTCCGACCGACCGAGCGGATGATTCGATCCTCCGGCGAGTCGGGCATCGAGTACCGACTCGTGACCGTCGGTCGCAAGGCGCAGTCTTTCTTCCGGTTCCGGCGCGTCGAGGTCGAGCGGTCCTACAGCGGCTTCTCCGATCGCCCGACCTTCGAAGACGCGAAGGCCGTTGCCGAGGTAATCACACCGCCGTTCCTGGACGAGGAGGTCGACCAGGTCCTCGTGGTGTCGACCCGCTTCTACTCGGCGGGAAGGCAGGCAGTGGAGACCCGCCAGCTCCTGCCGCTCCCCGAGCCCACCGATGCCGAGGGCGAGAGTGCCGAGCAGAGCGGCCCGCCGGGTTACACCGAGTTCGAGCCCGAATCGCCAGTGCTGCTCGTGGAGCTCGTGCCGAGGTACGTGGAGGCGGCGTTGTTCGGTGCGATGCTCGAAGCATCGGCCAGTGAGCACACTGCGCGGCAGCGGGCGATGGCGGCCGCCACCGACAACGCGGAGGAGCTCACGAAGACACTCACCCGGGAGATGAACAGGGCCAGGCAGGACTCCATCACCACCGAGATCATGGAGATCGTCGGAGGTGCCGAGGCGCTGCGCCGCCCTGCTGCCAAAGCCTGACGTGCGTCCGGGACAACATCATCGAGAAGAGCAACACGGACAGGAAGAAGAGGAATGACAACCACAGCCACCGAGCCCGCCACACCGGCAACCGCGCGACCCGACGGGCGCGTCGTCGCGATCGCCGGGCCGGTCGTAGACGTAGAGTTCCCTCCCCACTCGCTACCCGAGATCAACATGGCCGTGGAGATGGACCTAACCCTCGAGGGCGATCAAGTGACCGTGACGGCGGAGGTAGCCCAGCAGATCGGGGAGGGGCGAGTCCGGTGCGTCTGCTTGAAGCCCACCGACGGGCTCACGCGTGGCACGCCGGTTCGTAACACCGGACACGGCCTGTCGGTTCCTGTCGGTGATGCCACGCTCGGGCACGTCTTCAACGTCCTTGGAGAGTCGCTCGACACAGCGGACATCGGTGCCATCGAGGACCGATGGGAGATACACCGCCCCGCGCCCGATTTCGACACCCTCGAGCCGCGATCGCAGATGTTCGAGACGGGGATAAAGGTCATCGACCTTCTCGAGCCCTACGTGCAGGGTGGGAAGATCGGCCTCTTCGGCGGGGCCGGAGTCGGCAAGACCGTCATCATCCTCGAGATGATCAACCGGGTGGCCACGCAGCACGGCGGTGTGTCGGTGTTCGCCGGGGTCGGCGAGCGCACCCGCGAGGGCACCGACCTGTGGCTCGAGATGAAGGAGTCCGGGGTCATCGAGAAGGCCGCGCTCGTCTACGGGCAGATGGACGAGCCTCCGGGCGTGCGCCTTCGGGTGGGCCTGGCGGCTCTGACGATGGCCGAGTACTTCCGGGACGTGAAGAACCAGGACGTGCTTCTGTTCGTGGACAACATCTTCCGTTTCGTCCAGGCGGGTTCGGAAGTGTCCACGCTTCTCGGCCGAATGCCTTCTGCGGTCGGCTACCAGCCGACCCTCGCCGACGAGATGGGCGAGCTCCAGGAGCGCATTACCTCGACCAGAGGACGCTCGATCACCTCGGTCCAGGCCGTGTACGTGCCGGCCGACGACTACACCGACCCGGCGCCGTTCACGACGTTCACACACCTCGATGCCACGACGGAGCTCAGCCGCCAGATCGCCTCGCTCGGGATCTACCCGGCGGTCGACCCTCTAGCGTCGAGCTCGAACATCCTGACGCCGGAGATCGTGGGCGAGCGTCACTACGGGGTGGCCCGTCGGGTGCAGAGCGTGCTTCAGCGCTTCAGGGAGCTCCAGGACATCATCGCCATTCTCGGCCTGGACGAGCTCTCGGAGGAGGACCGCCTCACCGTCAACCGTGCTCGCAAGATCCAGCGCTTCCTCTCACAACCGTTCAACGTCGGCGAAGTCTTCACGGGCTTGAAAGGCGTGACGGTCCCGATCGCCGAGACCGTCGAGTCCTTCGAGGCTTTGTTGAACGGAGAGCTCGACGAGGTCCCCGAACAGGCTTTCCTGAACGTCGGAGGTGCCGAGTCGGTGCTCGAGAAGGCCAAGAAGATCGAGGCTGGGGCCGAGTAGCCCGACCATGGCCACTTTCCCCGCCTACCTGGTCACCCCCGAGCGCGTCCTCCTGGAGGAGGAAGTGCAGTCGGTGATCCTTCGAACCGACGATGGCGACGCGGCGTTCATGCCCGGGCACACGCCACTCATCGGTTCCGTCGTCCCGGGCCTTGTGCGGTTCACCGGACCGGACGACACCGAGAAGCGCTTCGAGGTCACCGGTGGTCTCGTGCACGTCGAGCCCAAGCGAGTGGTGGTGCTGGTTCCGGAGGCGGAGCCTTCTTCGGCTTCGTAGCGAACAGGCGTCGCCAAGAACCGGACGCCGAGACGGTCTATCAAAGCGTGCGGAACAATCCGCCGTCCACGAGTATCTGGGCCCCGTTCACGTAGCTGGAAGCGTCGCTCGCCAGGAAGACACAGACGCCGACCATGTCCTGTGGATGTCCGATGCGCTTCATCGGATTGATCTCGCCGGCCTTCGTCTTCATGCCCGGTGCCCACGCCTTGGTGATGTCTGTGTCGAACGCACCTGGCAACACGAGGTTCGCGCGGACCTTGGGTGCCCATGCGCCTGCCAGGCCCAGTGTCAACGCGTTCAGGCCGGCTTTTGCCATCGCATACGGCAAGTCCACGGCGTTCGGTCTCAACGATCCTGCGGTCGTCACGTTGATGATCGAGCCTCCGTCGCCCTGAGCCATGCGCGACCCCACCAAAGCGCTGAGGCGGAACGGACCACGAGCGTTCACGGCGTGGGTCTTGTCGTACAGCTCCTCGGTGACCGAGATCAGGTCGTCGTAGAGGGGTGACATGCCGGCATTGTTCACGAGCACGTCGCAGCGACCGAAGGCGTCATAGACCTTCGTCACGAGGCGATCGCAGTCCTCCCACTTCCCGACGTGGCATCCGACGGGAAGGGTGCGGCGACCCGTCGCCTCAGCGATCTCGTTTGCGGCCGCCTCGCAGTTGTCGACTTTTCGGCTGGCAACGACCACGTCTGCACCGGCGGACGCAAGACCCTCGGCCACGACGCGCCCGATCCCGCGGCTGCCACCAGTGACGATCGCGACCTTGCCGGTGAGGTCGAACAATTGGTCAGGTGTCTTCATCGTGCCTTCTCCTTCCTCCGAGGGCAGGAGCTCAGTCGAAGGTTCTCGTGGTCGCGATCGCAGAGAGGCGATCGCCGTTGCCCTCGTCGCGCAGCTCCACGACACCGAGCCCGTTGTGCTGGCTGGCACGCGCTACCACCGGTCCGATTGGCACAGGCTGGAGATAGCGAAGTCCCAGCGAGCACAACGTCGCACCTGGGGAAAGCGACAGCGCTGCCTCCTCGGCCACCAAGGCGATGAGTCCGCCGTTCACCGTGTTGGCCGAGTTGAGGCCGTCTTCTGAGCGGGCGAGCGTTGCCACACCCGGCTCGCGGCGCTCACATCCGGCCCGCTCCGCGAAGGGCATCGAGAGTCGTGTTCGAGATGCAGGCAAGTCGATGCTCAGTTTCTAGGAAAACCTGACTTTCGGGTCGGGGGCAGTCATGAACGACCCTGCAGCAAATGCGACGTTCTCTCCGCTGTCCGACACGAACTCCACGCCTGCCACGAACACCGATCGGCCCGTCTTGATCGTCCTGGCAACCGCACGAACGATGCCTGAAGACGGGGCCGGGCGGTACAAGTGCACGTCCAACTCGAGCGTCACCGGCACCCTGGGTGCCAGAGTGGCCGCGACGAGCAGCCCGGTCAGCGTGTCGGCCCACACCGCGAGGATCGAAGTCCGCAGATGCGACGTCCCCGGCACGTGCATCTCCGGGACCACGGAGGCCGTGCCGTGAAGCTCTTCGCCGACTCTTGTGACCGCGTGCCCCAGCTCGCTCAGCAGGTGCTGCGTCCTCGGGTCGTCGTCGACCCTGACCACTTGGTTCGTCTCCTGATCTGCGCCTTCTTCGACCTGCCGGCGCGTCCGTGGGGAGGCCAGGATTATCACGATTTCGACTTCGACGTCGATTTTGCCCAACGCCGGGGGCGCCTGAGCGGCGGGTGCGGACCGCCTGGACCGCCTGAACTCGACTCAGCCGAATTCGATCTGACTGAACTCCCGGAGCTTGTCCAGCTGGTGACGGGCGCTGATGAAGCGCACGGTCCCCGATCGCGATCGCATGACGAGCGACTGGGTCGTGGCCCCGGAGTCCTGATAGCGCACGCCCTGGAGCAGCTCGCCGTCGGTGATGCCCGTTGCTGCGAAGAAGCAGTTGTCGCGGCAGACCAGGTGCTCGGTGGTGAGCACCTCGTCGAGGTCGTAGCCCGCCGCTGTCGCGACGCTCCGCTCGGCGTCGTCGCGAGGCCAGAGCCTTCCCTGGATCTCCCCGCCCATGCACTTGAGGGCGGCGGCCGCCAGAACGCCCTCGGGGGTCCCGCCGATGCCGTAGAGGACGTCCACGCCTGAGTCCGGCCACGCGGTGGAGATCGCTCCCGCGACGTCTCCGTCCGTGATCAACCTGATGCGGGCCCCGCTCGCCCGCACTTCCGCGATCAGCTTGTCGTGGCGAGGGCGGTCGAGGATCACGACGGTCACGTCGCGGACGGATTTGCCGAGGGCCTTCGCCACAGCTTCGAGGTTCTCGGTCGGGGTCCGGCGGATGTCGACTGCTCCGGCCGCCTTGGGTCCTACCGCCAACTTCTCCATGTAGACGCAGGGGCCGGGGTTGAACATCGTCCCGCGCTCGGACACGGCGATGACCGCCAGTGCGCCCCCTCGTCCAAGAGATGTGGGAGTGGTTCCGTCGATGGGGTCGACAGCTATGTCGGTCAGCGGCGGAGACCCGTCGCCGATCCTCTCGCCGTTGTAGAGCATCGGCGCCTGGTCCTTCTCGCCTTCGCCGATCACCACAAGGCCGTCCATCGACACGGTGGAGAGCACCACCCGCATCGCCTCGACCGCGGCGCCGTCGGCCCCCTCCTTGTCACCCCGACCCATCCACCTGCCCGCCGCGAGAGCTGCGGCTTCGGTCACCCGGACGAGCTCCATCGCGAGGTTGCGGTCGGGCGCCTGAGGGGTCGCGGCCACGTGCCGACCATAGCGGTCTCGTACGGCTCCCGCAGGGTGCCGCAGACATCGCCGAAGACGGAGCAGAAAGAAGCAGAAAGACGAGCAGAAATCGGCTCCGTGCTCCCGGGCTCCCGTAGGCTTGGGCTCGTGGACCGAGCACCCCGTGAAGACCTCGACCAGGGACGTTCAGCGTGGCGCGAGGACTTCGACGCGTCGAAGATCCTCGACGAGGACTTCGAGACTATGTCGGGCATTCCCCTCGAACCTGTCTACGGGCCTGGTGAGTGGCCGGGACCTCGCGCGGCCGACCCGAGCGCAGAGCCGGATCGACCCATTGGCGAGGAGCGTTATCTCGACGCCGTGGCGAGCGAGCTCGGCTGGCCGGGTCGCCCTCCTTACACGCGCGGCCCTTACGCCTCGATGTACCGCTCGAAGCTTTGGACCATGCGTCTGTTTGCCGGATTCGGCACGGCGGAGGACACCAACGTCAGGTTCCGAGAGATCCTGCGTAGCGGAGGCGGTGGCCTTTCGGTGGCCTTCGACCTTCCGACTCTCATGGGGCGCGACTCAGACGACCCCCACAGCGAAGGGGAGGTCGGCCGTTGCGGGGTCGCCGTGGACACCCTGGCCGACGTGGAGGACCTGTTCGCCGGGATCGACGTCGGGAGCGTCACCACGTCGATGACGATCAACTCTCCCGCCTCCATCCTCCTCTCGATGTACGTGGCAGCCGGCGAGGCTTCGGGGACCGCTCGAAAGGCTCTGGGGGGCACGCTGCAGAACGACATCTTGAAGGAGTACCAGGCTCAGAAGGAGTACATCTTCCCACCGCGCCCCTCCATGCGGTTGGTCGTGGACGTCATCCGCTTCTGCGCGGCGGAGATGCCGCGGTTCCATCCGGTTTCGGTCTCGGGCTACCACATCCGCGAAGCAGGTTCGACGGCCGTGCAGGAGCTGGCGTTCACGCTCGCGAACGGCTTCGCCTACGTCGAGGCAGCAGTGGCCGCGGGCCTGGACGTCGATGAATTCGCCCCCAGGCTGAGCTTCTTCTTCAACTCTCACCTCGACTTCTTCGAGGAGATCGCCAAGTACCGCGCTGCGCGCAGGATCTGGGCCAGATGGATGGCCGGTCGGTACAGGGCGAGCCAACCGCGCTCGATGCAGCTGCGCTTCCACACCCAGACCGCCGGGGTTTCACTAACGGCTCAGCAGCCGGAGGTGAACATCGTTCGGACCGCGATCGAGGCGCTTGCCGCAGTCATGGGCGGGACTCAGAGCCTGCACACCAACTCCATGGACGAGGTGCTCGCCCTTCCCACAGAGCGCTCAGCTCGAATAGCCCTCCGCACACAGCAGGTGATCGCCCACGAGACCGGAGTCACCAACGTGGCCGACCCGCTGGGCGGTTCGTGGTTCGTGGAGTCGCTCACCGACGAGGTCGAGCGACAGGCAGAGGAAATCTTCTCCCGGATCGAGGAGCGCGGCGAGGGATCGATGCTCGAGGGTGTGTTCAACCTGATCGAGGCGAATTGGTTCCAGGGAGAGATCGCGGAATCCGCTTATCAGTTCCAGAGGAAGATCTCGTCCGGTAAGCGCCTCATGGTCGGGGTTAACGCCTTCACCGAGGGAAACGAGGAACCCGCCCCTCCGACGCTGCTCATCGGTCCCGAGGTGGACGAGGCCCAGCGCAAGCGTCTCGAGTCGGTGAAGCACCGGCGCAGCTCGGAGTCCGTCGATGCTGCCCTGGCCGAGATCGCCTCGGTCGCCGCGCGTCCGGACGTGAACCTCGTGCCCTCGATTCTCGCGGCCGCGCGGAGCTACGCCACCGTGGGCGAGATCGTCGGAGCGCTTGCGTCGGTATTCGGGCGATGGGCGGAGGATCCGGTCCTCTGAGCCCTTCGAACCCCTCGAGACATCTCAAAGTGGATCAACCTGCAGCAGAACACTCGGGGACCCAGGACCGTTTCGTCGTGAGGGCGAACGGCCCACTGCATGGCACCGTTCGCGCGGGTGGCGCGAAGAATTCTGCGCTGAAACTCATGGTCGCTTGCCTGTTGGCAGAGGGCCGTCACGTGCTGTCCGGAGTGCCGCGGATAGTCGACGTCGAAATCATGTCCGAGCTGTTGTCCGCTATCGGCGCGCGCGTCGAGAGGCTCGGCTCGGGCGACCTCGTGATCGACACGCCTCCGCACTTGGTCGCAGAGGCTCCTTACGAGTTAGTCGAGAAGCTGCGCGCCTCGATCGTCGTCCTCGGACCGCTGCTCACCCGCTGCGGGTCAGCCCGCGTTTCCCTGCCCGGCGGCGACGACTTCGGGAACAGGCCGGTCGACATCCATCTGAACGCTCTCGCCGCGATGGGCGCTTCGTTCGAGACCGTTCACGGCTACATACAGGGCACAGTCCGCAACGGATCGGCCTCGCCCGGACGCCTCGTCGGAAGCCGGGTGGTCTTCGAGTACCCCAGCCATACGGCGACGGACAACGTCCTAATGGCTGCGGTGCTGGCGAAGGGGACGACCGTGATCGAGAACGCCGCACGAGAGCCCGAGGTCGTGGACCTCGCGGACTTCTTGAACCACATGGGAGCGCGCGTCCGTGGCGCCGGCACTTCGCGCGTCGAGATCGAAGGGGTCGACGAGTTGTCGCCCACCACCCACCGCGTCGTGTCCGACAGGGTCGTGGCCGCGACGTTCCTCGCCGCTGTCGGGCTTGCGGGCGGCGACGTGGTGGTCGAAGACGCCCGCTCCGACCATATGGACATGCTCCTACGCAAGCTCTCTGCAATGGGCCTGGAGGTGACACAGATCCCCGAGGGTCTTCGTGCCACCGCGACCGGCAGGCTTCACAGCGTCGACATCGCCACCCTGCCTTACCCCGGAGTGGCCAC
>DAIQQK010000029.1:0-4760 GCA_036786835.1 Acidimicrobiales bacterium
GAAGGTCGACAGCGCTCCCACCTCGGTCCAACCGGCACAGCGTCCTACGAGCCTGGCGGGAGCGAGCCCGGTCGCCGTCACCAGTGAAATGGGTCAGGTAGGACAGGCGGTGCTGTGGGGAACGCTCGCGATCGCGCTGGCCCTGTTCACCCGACTGGCATGGAGAAGGACTTCGGGCCTGAGCACGTTTCTGGTAGTGGTGCTCGGGGTACCTCTCGTGGTCACCACGCTGCTGATCTGCTTCCAGCACGTGAGCCTCGCCCTGCCCGAGACCTTCTGAGCACCTGAGGACCCCTTCCTATAGACGACGCAGTGTTTCGCCTGGCTATGTAATGCGCAGAGCAAGCTAGTTCAGTGGTCGTTCCCGGTGTGGCGAGAAAGTTGTGGGCCGGTTGCTCAAGTGCCCGGCGATCGCTACATTGGGCCACTAGAAGCCCGCGCTTCGTGGTGAGTTGAGGGGTTCTAGGGGGGAGTCAGTATGTTGCGGGGGGCCGCGCAGTGACAACGTATGCCGACGCGCAGCCGCGCGAGTCCGGCATCGAAACGCCTTTAGTGGGGAACGACATCTCACGGGCCGTGGCGCGCAAGACGCCGTCGAATGCCGCGCTACGCGACGGTCAGACGACTGAACGCCGCGTTGGCGATCTGAACGGTTCTGCGAATGGAAGCCTCACGACGAGTGACGAGCGCACATTCGCGGATCGTGACAGAACCGAGCGAAGGACTCCTGTCTCGCGGCAGGGATGTCGAGTGGTCGCATGCGTCGACGTTCGCCCGGTCACGGTGGCAAATGCCGGAGCGATCGACGCCGGCGCCGTCTGGAGTGTGGCGCTGCGTCGTCTGGAGCGCTGTGTCCGTCCGGTCGATTCGATCTGCATGGTCGGGCCTTCGCGTCTGGTCGTGTGCCTCGGGCACGGGAGCCACGACGTCCCTCCGCTCGCCCTGGGGAGACGACTTGCCCACGCAATGGGTGGTCACCTCTCGGTTGGCGCGGCGAACATGGACCTGGAAGTCAGAGTCGGTGTCGCCGCTACGAACGGAGACATCGAGCTGCCCGTGCTTAGCACTGCCGCACAGGCATCGGTCAACGTCAACAGTTCGAGCGATGAGAACAGCAACGGCCTTCGGAACTTCGTTGCGATCACCCGGGTGCCCGGTGCGCATCGAGCCAGACCACAATTTTCCACTCGCATCATTTTCCCGGTGACCGAAGAGAGTAACTGGTCACCGCGACACAGCGAAAACGGACACGTTCGATCGCTAGGCGACGGGAAGAAGGCGAAGGCGCTTGGGTCCACGGCTAGGAGGATCCGATTTCTGCTGGTCGATCCCGGAGTTGGATCCGAAGCAAAGGCCAGCCCCACACTCGAGGTGGTCGCGGAGATCGCCCGTCGCCTGGGTGCTCGTCCGATCATGTGCACGGCATCAAGTCCCGAAGCCGTTCAGGTCAATGCGGAACTGACCGATCCGGACATCGCGGTCCTGGTCCTCCAATCCGACGGCCCCGAAGGCCAGGGTGTAGGGGACACCATCGAGGCCTGCGAGCGAGCGGCCGCCCTCGCGCGCGCGCTGCGTGAGGTCAAGCTGCCAGTGATCGCCCTGAAGATGGGAGCGAGCGTGGTATCGCTGGCGGCGTGCGTCGAGCAGGGTGCTGCGGGAGTTCTCCACCCTGACCTGCTCCCGGAAGCCGTGTCCAAGGCGATCGCCAGGGGCCGTGGAAATGACGCCCTTGATGGGCCCGGCTACCTCCCAGCGCCCTACCAGTCGCTCATGCTCCTCACTCCGTGTGAAAGGCGTGTCCTATTCCACATGATGGAGGGCAGGGCGGCGGCCGGGATCGCCTCGTCCCTCGTGGTGTCCGTGACCACGGTCCGCTCACACATCAGGTCGATCCTGCGCAAGCTCAACGTCAATTCCCAATTGGCGGCCGTCGGGATCGCCTTCGGACACACATTCGATCAAGCCGCCGAAGGCTGAGGGCGTACACTCCTAGCCGAATCGGGTCCGAAACACGGGGGGTGTAGATGGGCCGGACGTGGGAATGGCTCGGGCTCAATCTCGGCAGGCGGGCCGGCGTCGTGGGCGCGCTCGGCCTCCTCGTCACGATGGTGCTCGGCCTGGGCATCACGATGCTCAAGTTCACCACCAGCAACGCGGACTACCTGAACAAGAACAACGCTGCATATGTAAACAGCGTTCGCTATGAGTCTCTCTTCGGCGGCGACCCAATGGCCGTGCTCATCACCATGAACAAGGGCAAGTCGATCAACGACCTGTTCACTACGGCGAACCAGCAACTGATGACGACGCTGGACACGACGCTCCAGCGCGACCGGTGGGTGTACTCCGAGATATCACCGCTCGATGCCCTCTCGCTGACGAAGGGGCTCTTGTCGAGCTCCGACGGCAACCCGCTGAACAGTCCGGCCGCCAACATCATCGGCTCCACGCTGGCCAGGGACCCGTCGACCAAAGGAGTGACCGTCCGCGCCTCGTACCTGGGCAGTCAGTTCAAGGCTCTGTTAGCGATACCGACCAACGAGCAGGTGTTCGCCAATCCCAAGTGGGTCCAGTTCCTTGCGCACGAACAAAACGGAAAGATCCGTGAAGCGCTGCAGACCATATTTCCCAACAACGGGCACGCTCTTTTCGCCATATACCTTCGGCCGAACCTCGACATCGCGCACGAGTCGACCGCAGCACAGAGTGTGCTGAACATACTTTCAAGTGCTCACTTTCAGAACGCTACGACCATCACCACTGGCGTACCGGCGGTCTTGAAAGAAATCAACAGTTACCTCCGAGGCGGGATCTTGGTGCTCGGCGGAATCGCCGCCGTGGTCATGACCATCATCCTGCTACTGACCTTCAGCGTCCGCTGGCGACTCCTCCCCTTCTTCATCGTGGCCGTAGGCCTCATTTGGGCGTTCGGCCTCGTCGGCTACTTCGGCATCCCTCTCACGCTGGCGACGATCGCGGCACTGCCCGTTCTGCTCGGGGTTGGGATGGACTACACGATCCAAATGCACTCCCGCATCGAAGAAGAAGTCGTTCTCGATCGCGCCAGGCATCCGATTCAGGGCGCTGCAAGGGGACTCGGCCCTGCCCTTCTCGTGGTGACCTTCGACGCAGTCTTCGCATTCGCAGCCATGTGGTTCGCCAACGTCCCCGACATCCGCAAGTTCGGGTCGCTACTAGTTGTCGGCATCATCGCCGTGTGCGTTTGCAGCATCATTGCCACACTCGCCGTTCTCGGCATCCGCGAGTTCAAGTCCCCAACGAAGGCCAAGGACTTCTCCAAGGGGATCCTCGCCCGGATCGTCGGGAAACTAGGGAGCCTGCCCGCCAAAGCAGCCATCCCGCTGGCCGTGCTCTCGGTGATCGTCTTCGTGGGTGGAGTGAGCGTGGAAGGGAAGCTCGTCCTTCAGACGAACCCGATCGATTGGCTGAACCCCAATGCACAGGCGATCAAGGACGTCGTCCAGTTGAAGAACGCGTCCGGCTCGGACCAGCAGATCGCAGCCGTCATCACCTCGAAGAACCCGTGGAGTGACCAGACCGTCAAGTACGTGACCGAGCTCTCGCGTTCCCTCGTCGCAAAGTATCCGCACGTGCTCGACCCCCCCGCGGGCATCGTGAACACGCTCGACCAGGTGATGAACATGCCTGGCGCTAGCGAGGTGCCTCCCACGGGTGCACAGTCCGAGGCTCTCTATCTCCTCGCCACTCCTCCAATGCAGAAGGTGATGGTGGCAAAGGGTGGCTACGCCCTGAACGTCATCTTCCCGGTGAAGAGCGACACTCTGTCCTCTCTCGAGCCCGTGGTCAACGACCTCGAGCACGCGCACCCCCCGCCGGGGGTCACGGTGTCTCCGGGTGGGATCTCCATCGTCGGGGTCGGTTTGCTCGAGGAGCTGGCCAAGGCCAGGACCCTCCTTACCTATCTCGCGCTGATCTTCGTCGGGGTGTGGCTGGCGATCCGGCTCCGCAGCCTCGTGCGTTCCCTGCTGACGCTGGTGCCGGTGCTCATCGCAGTCGGCGGAGTCTGTCTCGTGGCGGTCGCCCTCGGGATCAAGCTGAGTCCCCTCACTGCTGTGTCGGGACCTCTCGTGGTCGCCGTCTGCACCGAATTCACGTCCCTGATGCTTCTGCGTTTCGTGGAAGAGAGAAACCGCGGCTATGAACCTTTGCAGGCGATGCAGGTCACTGCGAGCCGCACGGGTCGAGCGTTCATGGTCTCGGGTATGACGGCAATCGCCGGCGTAGGTGTCGTCGCCTCGTCGCCGATGCCGCTTCTGAGCGACTTCGGAATCATCGTTGCCCTGAATATCGGCGTGGCGCTCATTTGCGCACTGGTGGTCCTGCCTCCGATCCTGGTGTGGGCGGACGCTCCCGAGCGCCTCTGGGTGTCTCGCGGACTGCTCCGTCGCGCGCCCTCTCCCATCGAATTCGAGACCGCCCCAACGGCAGCGGAAACACCTGGGTATCCGGAAGAGCCGGCCGCCTTCGTGGAAGAGGGCCCTTATCCTCAAGGGCAGCCGGGCTGGACCCTGGTGATGGGCGCCGACGGGGCGACGGAGGGCCCCTCGACGCCACCTGCACCGCAGCCGGGTCCTATCCCCCGGCCTGTGCCGGTCGGAGGGCCATCCGTCGGGGAGGACCATGTCGGGTCAGTGCCCGAGCCGGTCCGCGTCGACGTAGAGGCGCCCCCTTCGATGTCCGATGCCTTGGCCCTCGACGGGAGAGAATTCCCTCAGCCG
>DAIQQK010000029.1:4860-29072 GCA_036786835.1 Acidimicrobiales bacterium
GTCGCAGTGGCAGAGCCGGTCGCAGTGGCAGAGCCGGTCGCAGTGGCAGAGCCGGTCGCAGTGGCAGAGCCGGCGGAGCGCGTGTCGGTCACGGAAAGCCCGACGGAGCCCGTTTTCATCGGCGACCCGATCGGGACATCCGGCGTTGTTTCAGCGAATCCTTCCGTACCCGCACCGCATATACCCGTCGGCCCCCTCGGGCAGCCGCTCACTGAGCCCCTTATGCTGCCAGAGCTCAACTTCTTCGACCGTCGCGCTCAGCGCCGTTTGAGACGTCGAATGGTGCAGCTCGACCGCAGTTCGGCGGGTGCGCGCTCAGCGGCTCAACCTGCTGATGCCCTTTCATTGCTGCTCGGTGACGACTCAAGCAGGAGCAACACCTGAAGGGCGCATGCGCTATTCGCCCTTACCGCCTTCGGAGGAACCGGCTGACCGTCGTCACAGCGGCGTCAGCACCCTCCGCTCCATGATGGGGCGGTCGATCAGGGACCGGCGTTGGCTCAGAACCGCCGGCACGGCCGCAATCGCGGCCGGAGTAGTCGCGTTCGTACTCGGTTTAGTTCCGACCACCTCGCCGCACCATTCCTCTGCGCGCTCCTCTGCGCGCCGTCACGAACCACGGTCGACCACAGTTGCACCCGTCCAGGCAGCGGCACCTGCGACCGAAGTCGCCGCACCGGATCCCGCCACCAACGGCCTGATCGCCGTCACTCCCCCCGGTGTCCCGGCTGACGTCCACGACCCGTCCACGGTTGCCACGGCGACGGTCTCGACGCTCCCTCTATACGCGTCCCCCACAGCGGCTTCTCCCGTAGAGGCCCTGCCGAATCGCAACTACCTCGGAGCCCCGCTCGTGCTCTTGGTCGCCGACATCCAAGGGAGCTGGATCGAGACCTACTTGCCCCAGCGTCCGAACGGTTCCACCGCGTGGGTGCCTGCATCCGATGTGACACTCAGTTCGGCCCCCTGTCACATCTCGGTGAGCATCGGCGCTCACCAGCTCGTCCTGTATTGCAACAACGCGCAAGTCTTCGACGCGCCGGTGGCAACCGGCGCCCCTGACTCACCGACGCCCACCGGGTCGTTCTTCGTGGCCTACATCGTCCGCCTGACGGACCCGGGTGGGGCCTACGGCCCTTACGCCCTCGGGACCTCGGCCTTCTCCAACACCTACTACAGCTTCGAGGGAGGACCCGGGCAGATCGGGATTCACGGAACGAACCAGCCGTGGGTCGTGGGGAGCTACGCAAGTCACGGGTGCATACGGCTGTACAACAATGACATAACGACCCTGGCGCAGCAGATCGTGCCGGGGACGCCCATCGAGATCGGACCCTGATCGCCCGACGCCAAGGCGCTCGAGCTACCTCCACCCGTTCGGTGCGCTCGCCTCTCTGAGCCGCTCAGAGCCGCTCGACGCCCGGTCCCCGAAGACGTCCTCGGGTGTCGAGCACGAAGGATGCGTTGGCGGTGACCATCTCGTAGTCGAAACACGAATGCGGTGTCAGGAGAACCACCGCATCCGCGTTACGGACCTCCTCTTCGGTGACTTCGACACGCGCCACCCCCGAAAGTTGGTGAGCCAGATCCACAAACGGGTCGGCAGCGCGCACCTCCGCGCCAAGTGCCGCCAGTGCTTCTGCCACCGCCACCGCAGGAGACTCGCGGGCGTCACTGCTGTCAGGCTTGTACGCCAGGCCCAGCAACAGCAGTCGGGTCCCCTGAATCGCCCTCCCCCGCTGGTTCATGGCGAGCATCAGCCGCTTGACCACGTACCCGGGCATGTGGTCGTTCACGTCGTTCGCGAGCTCTACGAACCTGAACGGAGTACCCAACCTGCGCTTCACCCGCCACGAGAGGTAGCTGGGATCTATCGGAAGGCAGTGACCGCCGACCCCTGGTCCCGGTTCGAACCTCATGAACCCGAACGGTTTGCTGGATGCCGCCTCTATCGACTCCCAGATATCGACACCCAGGTCGCCGGCGAACATCGCCATCTCGTTCACGAGAGCGACGTTCACGTGACGGAACGTGTTCTCTATCAGCTTGGCGAGCTCTGCTTCTCTCGGTCCTGATACCGTCACCGTCTCCTCGACGATCGTGTCGTAGAAAGCCTGGACCGCCTCCAAAGACGGTCGGTCGATCCCCGAGACGATCTTCGGGGTGTTTGCAAACCGCCATCTGGGGTTCCCGGGATCGAGGCGCTCGGGGCTGTAACCGAGTCGGAAATCCGTTCCCGCGAGGAGCCCCGACGCTTCCTCCAGCAAGGGGGCGAGGAGCTCCTCCGTCGTGCCCGGATATGTGGTCGACTCGAGGACCACGCAGGACCCGGACCGCAGCCGCTTGCCCACGGTGCGAGCAGCTTCCTCTACGTGCGACAGATCCGGAAGTCCGTCCTTCAACGGTGTCGGCACCGTGATGATGGCCACGTCGAAGCCGACGCAGTCATCGGCAGAGGTCGTCGGGTGGTAGCGCCCAGACGCCAGGGATCTGGCGAGGAGGCTGTCGGGAACGTCCTCGACGTAGGACTCCGCACTTATGAGGCGCTTGACACGCTCCTCACTGCAGTCGTAGCCCACCACGCGGTGGCCGACTTCCACCGCTCGCATAGCAAGGGGGAGCCCGACGTATCCCTGCCCCACGACCAGCACGGAGGTTGGCACCGACAAATGATCCCACCTATGGACGTATATCGGCCTCATCAAATTTGAGGATCATGCGGGGTGCCGGTTGGCGAGCAGATCCTGCAAGATCGCCGTGTTCGCACTCGAGAAGCTCTCGATCGAGTCTTCGAGCTCCTTAAGATCCGCCGGGTCGATCGGGAGCACGAGCCTGGTCGGTGCGCCTCGTTCCTCGGGCCTGGCGACGTTCTCGGCGACCACCTCAGAGGCGTTCACGTGTGCCGCAGCGACGATCTCGGTGGCAGTCCAACGTGCGGCCGCGACGATCTCGGCGGCGGACGAACGAGCGGCGGCGACGATCGCAGCGGAGGTCAAGCGCGCTTCATGGACGAGTTCTGCGGCCTCCTGCTGGGCTCGCGATATCGCATCCTCGATCCAATGCTGGGCTCCGAAGAACAGCCTTTCGATCTCATCTGTAGCAGCTGTAGCACCCACCGGAGCTTCCGCGACAGGCGAGGACGTCAAGTCTTCGGCAGCGGGAGCCGGGAGAACGGCATGTGCGAGCTCCGTCGACTGGGGCGTCTCCACAACAGGCTCGACCTGGGGCATCTGGAGAACAGGCTCCGTCCACTCGGGCGTCTCCGAAACAGGCTGTGCAGGGGGGGTCTGGAGAACGGGCTCCGCAAGAAACACCAGGAGAGCAGGCTCGAACGGGGGTAACTCCGGCACAGGCTCGACCTGAGGCATCTCCGGTACAGGCGCGGCGAGGGGCACCTGGAGAGAAGGCTCCACCCGAGGGGTCTGGAGAGAAGGCTCTACCGGGGGCATCTCCGGAACAGGCTCGACCGTCTCCTCCATCGAAGGTCGCTCCAGAGATTCGGCACGGGGTGCCTCCTGGAGCGGCTCGACCGCGACGCGCTCCGGGACCCACATCTCTTCGCTCATTCCTGCAACGAGGCCGCCAGACTCATCGGTGGAGAAGACTTCGTCTGCCGCATCCGCTCCCCCGCGTTCGTGAGCAAACACCTCAGACGTCGGAGTTGAAGCAGTCCTCGAAGACGAGACTTCGGGTGCCGGAGATGGAAGACGTAAGACGAATGTCGGGACACGCTGCATTGCGTAGTCCATGACCAAGATGACTGCAATGCCGACCATCGAGCCGGCAATCGCATCCGTTGGGTAGTGCCATCGCAAGTTCACCACCGCTCCCGCCATCAGGAGAACGATCAGGGAAGCTGCTGTCGCTAATGCCGCCCGGTACTTGCGAGGAGCCACTAGAAGATAGATGCCGACGACCGATGTCACTGCCGCAACGGAACCAGATGGATAGCTGAGGACGCCTGTGTAGAGGCGGCCGAAGACGTGCTTCGCCCCTTCAGCTACCAGAACCGTGACCACGGGGGCAACCAGACACGCGATCACCAAGCGCCAGCTTCGGCGCAAGGCAAGAGCCGCGCAGAGGAGCGTCGCCGGGACGAGCACGAAGACCGAGCTCATCTTTGCCACGCGTCTCCAGAAAACCGTGGGGATGTGACGGGTGAGGGAGAGCCCCCACCTGTCCACGAGTGTCGGTCCGTGGTTGTGAGCAACGACGGCGCCGAAGACTGCGACTGCAACCAACAACGCGCCCCCCACCCAGAGGGCTTGGTCGGCGGGCTGCTCGCGATGGGTCCCATCTGGTTCGCTGTTGGCGTGCGCCCCACTCCCGATCTGTCGGGCGATCTGCGAGGTGACGCGGGACAGAGACGAGAGAGACGAGAGAGGACCGGCGAGCGGAGCCGAAGGGTGCCGTCGTGGCGACGAGGCCGCCAAGTGCCTGGGGCCGCTCACAGTGTGCGTGGGCGACGGCGAAGGGGAAGGCATCGCCCGGACCTGCTCGCCCGCAGCGGCACGTGCGGGGATCGGCTCCTCGGCACGGACGGGTTCGGGGATCGGCTCCTGCGTGTGATCGGCGACAGGGAGATCTTCGAGCAAAGAGGGCGGGGAGGACTGACGTTGCTGGACTGGTTGGCTGCCTCTCCTCAGCTCCATCCACTGATCCGTCATCGCTTCCCGGGACTCTCTCCCTAGGAGCCATCCCGACGTGGAGCCGAGAGCGCGAGCGAACCGCCTTGGGGCACTGTCTGAGGAAGTGCGCTCGTCGTCACGGGTCCGCTGGATGTTGAAAGGCATTCTCGCAGCCCTCAGGTCATGCCCTGTGTCGTGTGCCCCAGCACCTGCAACAGGATCGCCGACTTTGCTCCAAGACAAAACAACTATAGGTCAACAAAGAACCAAAAAGAGTCTAATGCTGCTCGGGGACGGCATAGGACGCGGCACAGCAAGGCTCGGCATGGTTTCGCGAGTGCCCACCTGCCCGGGTGGCCGGAACCGGCTTCGTCCGTGCCTCGAATTCTTCCACCCGTCCGGCGTGTCGCGCAACGACTTTGGGAGCCCTAGACAGGCGGTTCCCTTCTTCCAGTTTGAGTCGGGCGCATTCCCAACCAAATACCGCCGGCTAGCAGCAACATTCCGAGACCGCTCACCAATATCAGCCAAAGTCCCTCGCCAAATCCGGTGAAAGCCAAAGAGGATGCGGCTCGGGTGGCCACAGGGGTCGTCGACGATTTCGAAGCTGTCGGAGGGGCGGTCGTGGTCGTCGAAGTCGTCGACGATTTAGAGGCTGTCGGAGGGGCAGTCGTGGTCGTCGTGGTCGTCGTGGTCGTCGTGGTCGTCGTGCTCTTACCCTGAGCGGGTATCGCAGAGAAGCCCTCGAAGAAAGGCGACGTACATCGGTGCGTGATGCACGTCCCACCGGTCCAGCTGATGACGTAGTACAAGGTCCCGGTGTACGCCTGGTTGGTTACCTCGAAGTGAAGGGCTAGAGGCGATCCAGACGCAAATGAATCCGGCGTCAGTGTAAACGTGACAGCGCGGGTCGACACCGATATCGAACATCCGGTCACGGAGCCACACGTCGCAGAATTCGCGGCGTAGGTGGTGCCGGGTTGGCACCCGACACAATAGGGAATGTAGTTCGTGATCACGACATTGCCGTCACCGGGTGCGAACGCCGCCGGATTCACAGTGACGGTAAGAGCGATGGTCCCGTGCTGAGGTACGTACGCGCGGTTCTTCGGAACGGACGAGAGAACGATTGGGTCCTCGGTGACGGGATTGTCGATCTTGTTGGTGGGACAGGTGCTGGCACAGCCGCTTCCCTTCCAGAAGGGCGCGTCATAGAGAACGCGCGTGCCGGCCACCTTGAGCTCGAACTGTCCAAGTTGACTTGTGCCGGGAGGGACCGAGCTCACCGAGAAGACGATCTGGGAGCCCGAAGACAGGTGGGAACTGCAACCGGGCAACGAGCCACATTTCAAGCTGCCCTGTATCAGCTGTGATCCCCATGCCTTGCCGTCGGTGAAGGTCATCGATCCGGACGCCGTCGAACCGGAATTGGCCACGTTCACGTCGAACGTCACCCACTCTCCGACGTAGACGGTCTTGTTCGTCACATCGTTGGGACCGACCGATTCGGACACCGTCACGCTGACACCACTGGTGGATGCTTCCGATGTCGCCTGCCCCACCGACAGCACGACGAAGGCACCCAAGAAAAGTCCCAGTCCCAAACGCTGGAGGGCCTGGCTCGCCCGGCGGCGCGTCAGTCCAGGCGGATTACGCCTCACTCTCCCTATGCAACTATGTCGGGGCCTACCGGAGACACCTCAAAATTGGGGAAACTGGAGACCAGGGAAGGCGATACAGAGGAGCTTGGGCACACGGTCGGATGATCTCATGGTCCGGCGGCATCTCGGGGGTGCACCCAGTGCCGCACCCGGTTCCTCGCAGCTCGACCGTAAGTCGAGTACTTGAGATCCGCGAAAAGCTCGAATCGCGCCCATCCATCCACCTCGTCCTCCACCGACGACCTGCCCAGAGCGATTCGAAAGATCCGGGAAATGAGCAGATTCCCCTCGAGGAGGTCCTGAACGGTCGTATCGCGAAGGTGCCCGCCCATGAAGGCGTTGTAGAGCATGACCGTGATCGGACTATGGTCGAACACCCGACGAGGAGAGGTGCAGCGGGAGAAGAGGCGGCCCCACTCGTACCACATGACTGGCGCAATTCTGCGTTCGGAAAAATTGTAATGGGCCTCTGTCGATGCGATGGAGGTGGCCAAAGGCTCTCCCAAAGCTGTTCGCGGGAGACCGGCCCAATCTTCAACGGAGCCGAGGAGTCGTTCCTGAGCACTCAACCACTTCTCGAGAAACTTCGCGCCAGGACGAGCCGCAAAGAAATTGTTCTGCACCGATTGTCTTTCCGACCCGAAAGTGACAAAGTCGTTCGACGACAGAGGCTCGATCAGCTTTTCGAGAGGGCTGACCGCGATGCAGTCGACGTCGAGGTATGCACCGCCATGCTCGTAGAGCAGACGTATCCGGGCGTAATCGGAACGACGGAGGGGGTCGGGAAGGCGCAGCCAGACTTGCTCGTCCAGGTCTGGAAGCCGGTCGAATATGGTTTTCTCGTCGAGTATTTCGAGAGTGAGCGAGCCGAGATGATGTTCGATCGTCTCCAAGCACAGGTCGAGGTACGGGGCACGCGGTCGCTCCGGCGGTTGTTCCCAGTACATCCACAACCGTCTTGGCGCGTGCTCAGGAGGCATATCTCAAAACGAGGTGAAGGACGCCCGGCACGCGCAAGCCGCTCGGACGATAGCATTTTCGCTCACCGCAACATCCCCTCAAGCTAACGGCCACCGAGGAACCTCGAGTCACCGGATAGGTAACGAAGAAAGGATAATTCCTCCATGGATCACAATTTCGAGTCAGCCATGGAAGGATTGTCGGCCACCGGCGCCAGCGAAGAGTCCCGTGAACTCGTGGACCTGTTCGCCCGTCATGGCAGCGAAGAAGGGGCGATGCTCCAGCGATACCAGCGCTTCGCTTCCGAAGCTCACTCGCCCGAAGTCCGGTACCTCGTCACGCTCATAATCGACGAGGAGCATAGGCACCATCGCCTCTTGGCCGAGATGGCGAATGCCCTCGCGTGGGGGATGAGCGAAGAAAGTCCGGTCGATGCCGTGCCGGATATCACCCACAGGGACTCCGGCAATCGCACTGTGATCGACGAGACCGCAACTTTGCTCAGAGCCGAGAAGAACGACAAGGTCGAGCTCGAACGGTTGCGCAAGAAATTGCGTCCGTTCAGAGACACCACCCTTTGGGAATTGATCGTGGACCTGATGCTCCTGGACACGGACAAGCACGTCAAGATCCTGAGCGCGATCTCCAAGCTCTGCGAAACCCCCTGATTGACCGACGTGGTGCCGGCCGAACTGCTCGGGCTGCTCGTCTGTCCGCGCTGCGGAGCCCCTCTCCGGGTCGACGGTGGTGACAGCGAGGCTTGGATCGAGTGCATCCGCGGTCACAGGCACCCGTTCGCAGAGGGCTACCTGGACTTGAGTGAACAGTCGGTGGCGGACCGCACGACTGCGCGTACGTTCGAGAGCTTCGGCTACGAGTGGAACACCTTCGACGACGAGCGCGAGGAGGACGCTCAATTCGCCGAGGTCTACTTTCGTGATCTGGACCTCAATTCCATGTCCGGAAAAACGGGATTGGACGCGGGTTGTGGGAAGGGACGCTACACGCGCTTTCTGGCTCCTCGATTGAGCGCTCTCGTGGCCCTGGACGGCTCCAGTGCCGTGCGCGCGGCGGCCCGGAACTTGCGGGACTTCCCCAATGTGCTGGTCCTGAGAGCCGACCTGCGGTCTCCGCCTCTGGCCCGAGAGCGCTTCGATCTCGTCGTGTGTCTCGGGGTTCTCCACCATTTGGAACACCCACGCGAAGGCTTCGACTCTCTCGTGAAGTTGTTGGCCCCTGGTGGAACCATGCTCGTCTACGTGTACAGCCGGCCCCTGCACCTCGGAATTCGTCGCTTCGCGCTGGCATGCGCCCGCTTTCTGCGAAAGCTCACCGTGCGAATTCCTCATGCCCTCCTGAAACAGTTGAGCGCCCCGATTGCGGCCCTCTTGTATGTCTTCGTAGTGCAGCCAGGGGCAGCCGGTGATCGGCTGGGGTTGGGAGTGCTCGCCCGGCTCCCGATGGCTGGTTACCGTGGCAAGCCGTTTCGCAGCCTCGTCCTCGACACCTTCGATCGGCTGAGTGCGCCGGTCGAGCACAGGTACATCTGGGCCGAGCTCGCCGGGTGGTTCGACGAGGCTGGGCTCGTGGTCGATTCCGCGCGTGACGAAGGTGGATGGTTCGTCACGAGCCACAGACCCACGCGGACGCCAGTGGCCTAGGCCCGGCCGGCGTCAGTCGCCGACGGTCTCGGTCACGGCCGGTCCCGTCTCTACTTCGCCGACGATTGGACGGCCCACGCTCAGCACACCCGACCTCTCGCGTCCGAGCGTGATGCGCCAGGGTGGGGTCACCAACGTGGCGACGAGCACCGCCGCAGTGGATCCGACCATGACCCAGGCGATCTGGGTTCCCGAGCCGTGTGAGGCGAGAGTGATCACCCCGGCGGTCGCAAGCACGCCGAGCCAAGGCCAGGTCGAAGCGATCGACGACCGAGCGAGGTGGTAGTAGACGAGGAGGCCCAGGATCCCCAGCGCGGCTCCCGCCAGGGCGAGGATCCGGAGGAGCGGCGCCGAGCTCGCGTATCGACCACCGAACATGAGGTGCACCACGAGGTTGGGGAACGCCATCAGCACCACTGCTGCTCCAAGGCTGAGGAGGGCGGTCACAGCGAGGGCCTCTCCGAGTAGGCGTCGTTCGCCGGGATCCCCCTTCTCGAGGGCTGAGAAGCGAGGGAAGACGATTAGGGCCACTGCCATAGGTGCGAACAACGCGATCCGTGCTGCCGTCGAGGCGGCAACGTAATGGCCTGCTGCGGCGGAGCCGAGGAAATGACGGGCGAAGATCGAGTCCACCGCCGTGTAAGCCGACAAGCCGGAAAGCGCCACAAGGCTCAGGGTCGCCCCGCCCAGCCGGGTCGAGAGCCGCTCACCTGCAGCTGAGCCGATCTCATGACGAAGAGCCCACGAGACGACGATGTAGGTGACGAGTTGGTCCGCGACCGTGGCCCACAGTGCACCGTTGAGGCCCATCCCGGAAGCTACGAATATCGGCCCCACGAGCACACGGAAGAAGCTGCCCGCGACCAGCGAAGCGCCCACCACGCCGTAGCGCTGCCGTCCCAGAAGTATTCCGGTCGGCACGGACATCGCCAAGGTCGGAGTCATGACGAGGCCGAGGAGCAGCACGGGAACCAACGAAGAGAGGTGGAGGTAGCCCTTCAGAAAGGGAGACACCGCGGCCGTCACCACGAAGGCTCCGACACCTGCAGCCAAGGCCCCGGCCGCGGGCCTGCGCAGCAGGAGTCGAGCATTTCTGCTCAATCTCGAAGCCACCGTGTGAGCGATGGCGAGCTGCACCGACGTCGTGAGGACCACGATGACCGTGACGATCCCCTGGATCGAGCCGTATGCGCCGAAACGACCTGCGCCCAGTTGACGACTCATTGTGACGGCGAAGACCAGGTTCCCGGCGTTCGAGAGCACGGTCGCTATCAACAGCGCCAGTCCGCCTCCCCCGACGACCCCAGCGGGAAGAAGGCGCCTCAGGCGGGAAGAGCCGGCGCGTGCTTTTGCGGTGGCAACATCTTTCCCGCCTTCTAGACCCGCGGTGACACGGGTCTCTTCCGAAGGCATGGCCGCCGTCATCGTTCGGAGCTGGAGGCGGCAGTCGCCGGCTGTTCGTGCATGGGCACCACGGGAAAACGGACGCCGAGGCGTCCCGTGGCCCCGTCGAAGAGCCCCCTGGCCATTGCCGAGAGACTGCGAAGTCGTCTACCCCGCTCGTGCACCAGAGCCCTCCCGGCCAGTTTCGTCACGTTGCGGGGGTACCAACCGACCCTGTGCATCAAGTGGAGGTGCAGATACAACATGTTTCGGGCTTCGTAGTAGTACTTCCAAGTCGGCACTCCCGCTTCGTGGCGCACGGCATCGTGCTGAACGACAGCGCCTGCGACAATCTTCCTCTCGAACCCGGCGTGAGGAATTCTCCAAAGGCAGTACTCGTTGTCCTCGGCCCACCAGAAGAAGTCGGCCCTCGGCACGCCCACGCGCTCGACGATGTGCCTGGAGATCAAGAAGCCGCACCACGCTCCCCACGCACCCGCCGAGCCGTCGGGCTGCACCGACCATGGAAAGCAGAAGGCGCCTTTGGGGTCCGCCTGAGCTTGTTTCCAGAGCGTCTCCAAGCAGTCCGGATCCGCGATGATGTCGTCGTCCAACACCCATGCGTGGTCGAAGGTGCCCGCGAGGAATTCCTCGAAGGCTCGTGCCCATCCGCCCCCCGGCCCCCCGTTCACCTCCAAACGCACGACTCGCACCGGCAAGCCGCCTGCTCGCAGGTCGCCGAGCTCGACGGGAGGGGAACTGGCATTGTCGACGACGATGATGGCCGATGGCCGCAGGGTCTGTTCCGTTATCGCCTCGATGCACCGGCGCAGAGCCAGAGGCGCGTTGTGCGACAACACCAGAGCGACACATTCGAGGTCGGGTCGGGATCGAAGGTGCTCGTCGACGGGAACGACTACCTCGTCGGCCTCGTGGGAGACCACGGTGCGCTCCCCGACGCTCCGGAGGTAGCGGGGGTTCATCCCGAGGCGATGCCGGGCGCCGTCGATCAACCCGCGAAGGATTGCCCGGCGCTCTTCGGCGCTTCTGGCGAGCTGAATGCGTCGTGCCGAGTACAGAAGATGCCAGGCATACCAGCTGCCTCTTCCATGGCGGCGCGCCAACGTAAAGAAGTTGCGTGCGAAGTAGTAGGCCCTCCATGGCTCTTCGGCATCCGTGGGTCTTTGCGCTCGCAGAGCTTCCTCGCGTGCGGCAAGTGTCTGTGTATGTGCGACACGTCGGGCGCAGGGCACGTCTACGAGCACCGAAAACCCCGCCGCGCGCACAGCCGAGAAGAAGTCGAAGTCCTCGAAACCGAAGAACATCTCGGGGTCCGGGAGAATGCCGGCCTCCACGACCTCTCGGGCGACGAGGGTCGCTCCCCAGGTCGTCACGTCCACCGGTGCGAGGTCGTGGTCGAGGCCGCGCCGAGGCACGAAGTTGATCGTGTGCCCGGAGCGACCCACGACGACCCGCCCGAATGGCACGACGGCCCCTACCGGAGCATCCGAGGCGAATGCAGAAGCCCTGCGGACGAGGTCTGCGACCCTCGGAGTCGGAAGCTGCAAAAGGCTCACGTCGTCCTCGCACAGATAGGCCCATTGAGTGGTCGCGTCGGAAAAGGCCTCGAGGAGGGCGCGCCTAAATCCTCCAGCAGGACCGAGGTTCGACGACGTCCGCACGATCTTCACCGACCGTTCCAAGCGGGGATCGTCGAGTCCGCCCTCGCCGTTGATGACGACTATCACTCGCTCGCCAGAGAAGCCTTCTTCCTCAAAGAGCCACCGAACGGCCTCACTCGCCAGGCGAGGGCGCTTGTGGGTGAGCACGACGGCGGTCACTGCTCCGAGTCCGCTGTCAGGTCCCATGAGTGCGCCGCCTCTCAGCGCAACTCCCAGTCGGCGTAGACGTGGACCGGGGAGAGGACCATGACCCCAGGTGGCGCAGGGATGGGATCCGGTCCGAAGGCCTCGAACGAAGCCACCGGCTGCCACGGCAAAAGGCTGGCGGCAAGGTCGTTCTTGCGACCCCACAAGGCCGCCCACACCGAGTACCGCCCCTTCGGCAATGGGAGATGACGAAGGCGGCAGTTGAGCTCCGAGTCCCCGGCGGGAAAGGACGTCAGGTAGTTGTTGACGAACACTGGAGTGGCCGTCCCCTGCGAGATACCGATGACGAAGGCGCCGTAGGTCTCCTGGTTCACCCGAAGCACCACTCGGAGATTGACTTCTTCGCCGGAGTAGACCTGAGGTCCATCGGGTCCACTCACCTCGACCTTCAGGATCCGCAGATCACCGTCCGCTGATGCCGGCATCATCGCCTGCTCTTCGACAGAGGCCCTGTAGAGGGCCAAGACCTCAGCGGTAGGGCCTTGCGCCCGGACGTACGAATCGGCGAGCCACATCGTGCGTTCGCACACTGCCTGGACGGTGGCGAGATCGTGGGAGACGAAGAAGAGCGTCGTTCCTTGGCCCACCACCTGGCTGATCCTCTCCAGGCACTTTTGCTGAAAATGGGCATCTCCGACGGCCAGGACCTCGTCGACGAGGAGAATTGCAGGATCGAGGAAGATGGCGATCGAGAATCCCAACCGCACGGACATCCCTGCCGAATAGAACTTCACCTGACGATCCACGGCCGCGCTTATCTCCGCGAAGTCCACTATGTCGTCGAAGCGTTCGCTCACCTGCCGCCTGGAGAGCCCAAGGATGTTCCCGTAAAGGTAGATGTTCTCCCGGCCCGAGAGATCGGGGTGAATACCGCTTCGTACCTCGAGCAGCGCGCCCATGCGTCCCTCCACCGTGACGCGCCCCGCCGAAGGAAAGGTCGTCTTGCAGATCATCTTGAGCAGCGTGGACTTTCCCGAGCCGTTGACCCCGACGATCGCCTGGGTCTGGCCGGGCTCGACGTGGAGGTTGACGTCGCGAAGGACCCACCGCCAGTCCCGGCCTTGTCCGCGCAGGCGCCTGCGCAGGACCCGCAGATGCTCCTGGAATTCAGGTAGAGCTCGATCGGGCCTGAAGCGCTTCCAGACACGATCGACGCGGACTGTCCCTTCAGGCAAGGTCTGCAAAGCTCACCTCGAGCCGCTTGAAGAGCGCATAGCCACCGAGCAAGTAGAGCAGGGAGCCACACATCGCAATCCCTATCAGGGTCCAATCTGGGGAATGTCCTAGGAGCATCGATCGCCTGATGCCGTCTATCACCGGTCCCACGGGATTGAAGATCGAGTACACCGGCCTCAAGCCAGCCGGGATCTTCGAGAACGGCCACACGACCGGAGAGGCCATCAGGCCCAAGGGCAGGATCGTAGGCACGACCTGGCTCAGGTCTCGCATTTGGATGATGACCGAAGAGACGATGAGTGCAGCGCCAACCGCAAAGGGGATCTCCACGGCCGCGTACAACGGCACCCACAGGGTCGCCAGTTTCGGAGTGAATCCCTCTATGCCGAACAGGACCAGCAGCGGAACGCAGCCCAGCATCGTCGTGAATGCCGACTGGAGCACCTGTGCCAGTGGAAAGCATTCACGCGGGAAATGAGTCTTGGCCATCATCAACTTGTTGGTGAGCAACGAGTTGGAGGCACCGGCCACGGATGCCTGAAAGAAACCCCAAGACAAGATGCCGACGTAGGAGAACAAGACGTATGGCTCACCTACCACGTTGAGCTTCTTCACGCCGGAGAAGACCAGGGTGAAGATCACGAGCGTGGCGACCGGGTTCAGCAGGGCCCACCCGACACCCAGCACAGCTTGCTTGTACTGTGCACGGATATCTCTCTCGGCTAGCGTGTAGATTACGTCGGCGCGCCTCAAAAGGCTGAGCGCCGATCGCCCCAGTTGGGGCCGGTGGCTGTACAGGAGCTCGTCGGGCGGCTCGAGTGGGATCGCCGTGACGTCCGTTACGACGAGCTCGCCCACGGTCCCGCGATTTCCCGCCGCAGAGAACGCCATTCCCCCCAAAGCCTTCGATTGACCATCCCGACGGTCGATCCAGGTTAGCGCGTACGGCGTTGGCTCCGCCACAGCATGTACCAGCCGCTACCATCGTCCGAGTGGGACCCGACTCCGGGCGCGAGGACCGTGCGCCCGGGCGGCCTCCTCGTGTCCTCATACTCATAAAAGGACTCGGACTGGGCGGTGCCGAACGCCTGGTGGTCGACTTGGTGACACGGGCCGGCCGGCACCGATTCGACTACGAGGTCGCATATGTCCTCGCCGCCCAGGATGCCCTGGCGCCGGCGCTCGAATCTTCCGGGGTGCCCGTACACGCATTGGGTGCCACGAGCACGGCCGACATCCGTTGGCTGGTGAAGCTTCGGCGACTTCTCGACGGAGGTGCCTTCGACGTTCTTCACAGTCACCTTCCTTTCTCGGCGGCGATGGGGCGTCTCGTCGCTCTGAGCATCCCCCCCCGGCTTCGGCCCGTCCTCGTCTACACCGAGCACAGTCTGTGGGACAGGGCAGCCATTGCGACCAGGATCCTGAACGGAGCTACCGCCTGCCTCGACGACGCGACGATCGTCGTGTCCGCTGCGTCGCGCGATGCCCTTCCGTCACGGCTCCGGGACGAAGCGCAGGTGATCATTCACGGGATCGATCAAGAGCCTTGCCGTGAGCTCCTCGCCTGCAGGGAGAGGACACGGGTTTCGGTCCGCGAGGAGCTCGGAATCGCCGAAGGCGAGTTGCTCGTGTTGACGGTGGCGAACCTCCGCAAGGAGAAGGGATACGACGTGCTCATCGACGCAGCTCGCGGGGTCGTGGCCGAGGACTCCCGGGTGCGATTCGTCTCGGCGGGCTGGGGGCCTCTCGAATCCGAGCTCGTGGCTGCTCGTGACGCCGCTGGGCTTGGAGATCGACTGGAATTCCTCGGACGCCGGACAGACGTGATGCGGCTCATGGCCGGCTCCGACGTCTTCGTCCTCGCATCTCGTCAAGAGGGAGTGCCGGTATCCATCATGGAGGCGATGAGCCTCGGGCTCCCGGTCGTCGCAACATCCGTCGGAGGCGTCGTCGAGTTGGTGACCTCCGAGGTGAACGGTCTGCTCGTGAGCCCCGGGCGCCCGGACCTGCTGGCTCAGGCGCTCAGCAGGCTCACAAAGGACGCCGCCCTGCGCTCACACCTCGCACAAGGAGCACTCCACGACAGCGTTCGATTCGACGTGAGCCGCATCTCGGAGCAGATCGAGTCTCTATATCTCCGGCTCCTGCAGGAGCGTTCTCGATGAACAGGCGATCGAGCCCTGCATCGCCGGTTCCGCTCGTCTTGCACGTGATCCCCACGGCGATAGCCAGGGGAGCACAGCGCGAGGCCAGGGCGCTCGCCGACCATCTGGACCTTCCCGGGGTTCGCCATCATCGGTTGCTCAGTCTGTTTGCGGGACCGCGGCACGTGAGGGTCGATGAGGCTCTCGAGTACCAAAGCGCTCATCCGGCGACCGGATTGGAGCTTCGTCTCGTCATGCGCCTGCGTCGACGGATCCGACAGCTCCGCCCGGCAGCAGTCATCGCACACGGCGGTGACTCGCTCAAGTATCTCGTTCCCGCCATCGTGGGTCGGCGCCTTCCGCTCGTCTACTACGTCATAGGCACCTTCGCCCATCCCGAGAGCCGGACGAGAACCGCCTTGTGGCGCACACTTGTGCGGCGAGCAGACTTAGTGGCCGCAGAAGGAGAAGAGGTGCTGACAGAGTGCCGAAGCTTGTGGCGGGTATCGGACGGCAAATCGGTCCTGGCGCCGAACGGCCGTGATCCCCAGGAGTTCCGGCCCGCTGCCCCGGCCACCGGAGCGGAGACACGCTCGCTCCCGGTGCTCGCCTTCGTCGGGGCTCTCGCGCCTTCGAAGAGGCCGGGCCGCTTCATCGAGGTCGTGGCCGAGCTGCGGCGACGAGGCGTGAGGCTCGATGCCGTGGCCTGTGGAGACGGTCCACTGGCTGGAGCTCTGGTGGAGCCCGCGAGAGAAGCAGGTGTCGAGCTCCTCGGGGCGAGAGAGGACGTGGACGTCGTCCTGCGCGAATCCGACGTCTTGCTCTTCCCCAGCCTCCCGACCGGAGAGGGCATGCCGGGTGTGCTGATCGAAGCTGGCCTCTCAGGGATCCCCGTCGTGGCAACTGCGGTCCCGGGTGCTGCCAGCATCGTCGACGATGGCACTACGGGGCTCGTTGTCGACCCTGACGACTTCGGCGCCATGGTCGACGCAACGCAGCGGTTGGTCGCCGACGCCGCATTGCGCCGTCGGATGGGAGCTGATGCGCGCCGACACTGCACGAATCACTTCAGCATCGAGGCCGTGGTGGCGAGATGGTCTTCGTTCATAGAGCCCTTGGTGGATGGACGCCTCACCCGATGGAACGCGTGAAATGAGCCAAGTTCCCGGCTCGACCGAGTGGCCTGAGATCGACATCCAGTCCGCTTCTTTCGGCTAGATCCTCGAGGTCGTCGCGGCTGTAGCCGTTGACGTGGACCCCCCGGCGCCCGTACCTGAATTTGCGCAACTCCAAACGCACACCCGGAGCAGGGAACGAGGCGACGACATGTGGAGCCGCGTCGGCCATGCGTCGGAGCAGGGCCATGGGCTCGTCGAGGTAATCGAACACGCCCAGCGCAACCGCGGCTCCGAACGCGTCTCGTTGCGCGAGCTCCTCCCACTTGCCCTCCTGGACGTCTACGAACCCGGGAAATCGCCGTGCCTCGGCTCGCGCGAGCGCGACCATGGAAGGCGCCGGATCGATCCCGAGCACGTGGATCCCGCGACTGGCAAGAGGAGCGAACAAAGGGCCGCTCCCGCAGCCCACGTCGAGAACCCTTTTGGCTCCGATGGCGACCACTATCTCGACAGTCCACCGGAGCCGGTCGAAAAGGGGACCTCTTCCGAGCGCCCTGGAGACCCATTCCGTGCCGTAGAACGAAGCAAAGCGCTCTGCCCTGCGGTCGAAGTACGAGTCGAACTCAGGACCCGTAGTCGCCACAGCTCGCACTCCCGAATCGTCCCGCCAGGTAAGAAAAGGTCGTCGCGATTCGTGGTCTCCCCAAGAGCTGTCTGGCGAGGGCGAGTGAACGCACTCTTGACAGGCCCGGGAGGCTTCCGTCGAAGTCGTAGGAGTGGTAATAGAGCACCGTCTTGCCTCGATGCCGCCGCACGGCCGCTCCGACGACGCCGGGCGGGAGGAGCCTTTGGTAGCTGCCGCCGCCGAGGGGCAAACGATGCCAGATCATCACAGGGAGCTCCTGCACCGGAGACTCGGCGCCGAGAAGGCGAGTGTCCGAGACGTAGTCGTAACCGGCGGCCGCGAGTTGGTCACGGTAGCGTGCCAGGCATCCGTCGCCCGGGATGTCGAAGCGCGGGGACCGGAATCCTCGGACCGGCACGCCCAAGAGGTCCTCGAGCGACTCCCTGCCACTTCTGAGCCACGATACGACCCCTCTCGACGGCAGCGCACCGTGGTCCACTCCGTGGCTGGCGATCTCGTGCCCTTCGGCCACGAAAGCCTCCAGGCTCGACTGGATCCGGGTGGCGTAGTTCCCGACAACGAAGAGCGTGACCTTCGGAGCCACGTCCGGGCTACCGGCTGGAGGGAAATAGGAGAGCAACGACGCCAAGGCACCGTTGGGGCTCTCGGGGCGTTCGACGTGGTGCCCGAGAACCTCCATACCGTCGTAGAAGTCCTCGACATCGATGGTCAGTCGTACGTCGTCGCTCATTAGCGGTGGTCCAATTCGGCGTATATCTCGCGCAGGCGATCGATCACGCGGCTTTCGGAGAAGAACTCTACGACACGTTCGCGAGCAGCGCGACCAAGGGCCGCGCACCTGTCCGGATCGACGAGAAGCTCTTGAACTGACGAGACCATCGCCTTGACGTCTCCGCGCGCTACGAGGGTGCCAGTCGATTCGTTCACGACTTCGCGAACACCGCGCACGTCATAGGCCACGACGGCACGGCCGGCGGCGGCCGCCTCCATCGGCACACGCGGCAGGCCCTCACGATACGACGGCAAGACGACAACGTCGCAAGCCGCGAGATAAGGGCGGACGTCGCTGACGGGTCCGACGAACGAGACAAAGGCAGACGCAGCTGACAGATCGGCTTCCGAGAGAGCGTCTCTCTGGTCGGTCTCGATGGGTCCTACGTGAACGAAGTCAGCTTTGCCGTGCAGGGCACGTGCCAATTCCACGAAGTCCGTGCATCCCTTTTCCTTGACAAGGCGGCTGATCATCAGCACGATCGGCTTGTTCGACCGCCGGACAGGGGGAACGGGCTCGAGGAAGCGATCGAGCACGACTCCATTGCCGATGTAACGAAGCTTCGTGCTTCGGCAGATCCGTGCTTGTGGAAGAACCTCCTCGTCTTCGCGGCATTGGACGAGAACTCGGTGGGCCCAGGCGCAGCACCATCGCTCGAACCCCCAGCCCAAGATGTTCGCCACGCGTGAATTGTCCCGGAAATAGAGAGCGCCGTGGATGGTGTAAATGGCCTGGCTGCCGCTGAGGCGAGCGGCGGGGAGGCCCAGGAACGAGGCCTTCGGCGTGTGGGTCTGGACGAAGTCGAAGCGGCGCCGGCGAAAGAGGCGCCAAAGCCGCATGAAAGCCAGCCAATCGGAAAGGGCGAATTCCCTTCTGATGGGGACCAACTCGACGTCGACCCCATCGGGTGGATCCTCGAACTCGTCCCCCGTCACGACGCTCCACGAGATGTCGTCGAGAGCCTTGAGCTGATTGCGCAGGAGCAAGCGGGCCGTCATCGACGTCGTTACTACCCGACAACCCCGCCTGTTGGACGAGGCCTGTCTGTGCCTTACCACCGCTCCCCCGTGGGTACCTCGAAATGGATTCTCGGGCGTGGGACACCGTGACGGTCGGCCCAATGACCGTGGTCTATCTTACCGAGGCAATGGGCATCTTCCCCCAGCTGCATACGTGAAATGTGTGGGATAACCGGTTTCTGGGAACGCCGGACGACACCTGCCAACGTGCTGGAGGAGACCGTAGCCAGCATGACGAAGACGCTCAGACATCGCGGCCCCGACGACGGAGGCCATTTCGTCGATGAGTCGGCGGGCGTAGCGCTCGGCAACCGGCGCCTGGCTGTCATAGATCTATCCATCGAGGGGCACCAGCCGATGGTCTCTCCGAGCGGCAGATACGTGATGACGTTCAACGGTGAGATCTACAACTTCGAAGTTCTCCGCCGCGAGCTCCGAGGGGCCGGGCACCCGTTTCGGGGCGGTTCGGACACCGAGGTGCTGTTGGCCGCCATCGAGCAATGGGGCATCGGCCAAACCCTCTCGCGCGCCAACGGCATGTTCGCGCTGGCGGTCTGGGATCGTCGGGACCGTACGCTGTCTCTCGCTCGTGACAGGTTCGGTGAGAAGCCTCTCTACTACGGTTGGACCGGCAGTGGGTTCCTCTTCGGCTCGGAGCTGAAGGCGCTTCGCGCTCATCCGTCGTTCGCCTCCGAGATCGACCGCAACTCGCTCACTCTCTACTTCCGGCACAACTGCATCCCAGCGCCTTACACCATCTATTCCGGGATCCAAAAGCTCATGCCGGGCACGACGCTGACCATCGGCCAGTCGACACCGGTGGGAACGGTGCCCGAGCCCACGTCATTCTGGACGTTGCGCTCCCAGGTCGAGGAGGGACTGCAAACGCGAACACACGTTCCTCTGGAAGCCGTGATCGAAGAGGCCGAGAGCGTCTTGGCCGATGCAGTGGCCATTCGGATGCACGCAGATGTCCCAGTCGGGATCCTGCTCTCAGGCGGCATCGACTCCTCACTGGTGGCAGCCTTCGCCCAGGAACGCCATCAGTCGAAGGTGCGGACGTTCACCATCGCATTCGACGACCCTTCATACGACGAGGCGGGGGCCGCCCGTGCCGTCGCTGTGCAGCTCGGCACAGAACATACGGAGCGACTGGTGACGGCTGCCGACGCGCTGGCAATAGTGCCCGTGATCCCCGAGCTGTACGACGAGCCGTTTGCCGACTCGTCTCAGATCCCCACTGCGATTCTCGCCCGCTTGACTCGAGAAGACGTCACTGTGGCTCTCGCAGGAGACGGTGGGGACGAACTGTTCGGCGGGTACAACCGCTACGCGTGGGCGGAGCATTTCTGGCGGCGTCTGAAGCCGGTTCCGCTGCCCTTGCGGCGGCTGGCCGGTAGCGCTCTCGGTGCAGTGCCGCCCGGTTGGTGGGACCGTGCCTTCGACCGGTCTGCGCGCCTTCTGCCGTCGACGCTGCGGACGAGGTTGCCCGGGACCAAGCTGCAGAAGGTCGCACGAGTGCTGCCCGCCGCCAACCTGGACGACGCCTACCTGGCTTTGACATCGCATTTCGAGAGACCGTCCGACCTCGTCCTGTCATCGAGTGAGCCTTCGACCCTCCTCCAAGCGCGTGAGAAATGGCCGGCTCTCGATCCCGTGAACCTCATGCTGTACCTCGACACGATGACGTATCTTCCTGATGACATTCTCACCAAGGTCGACCGAGCAACCATGGGAGTGAGCCTCGAGGCCAGGTTGCCGTTCCTCGACCCTCGGGTCTCGGCTCTGGCTTGGCGATTGCCGCTCGAGCTCAAGGTGCGGGGTGGGACCGGCAAGTGGCTGCTGCGTGAGCTCCTGAGGCGACGTGTCGCGGCCGAGATCGTCGAACGGCCCAAGGCGGGGTTCGGGATCCCGCTCGGTCCGTGGCTTCGAGGTCCCTTGAGGTCCTGGGCCGAGGAGCTTCTCGATCCGGCGCGGCTGAGAGCCGAGGGGTTCTTGGACGTGGGACGTGTGCAAGGGCTTTGGAGGTCCCACCTGTCGCGACGCCGGGACCATCAATTCGAGCTATGGGACGTTCTGATGTTCGAGGCTTGGCTGGTCTCCAATCAGCGTCTGCTCTGAACGCGGCGAGGGTCCGGCAAATGAGCTCTCGGTGAGCTCCCTTCGCCGAGCCTGCCGTTCCCGTTGTGCCCGTCCACGGCCGGCCTATAGTCGATCCAACGCGAGAATCTCGATTGCCGCACAGGCTTTCGGTGACGTCCGAGCGATCGCTTGTCCTTGCGCAAGGGTTTCTCCCACGGGAAAGCCAGAGGGTCCCCCTTGCGCGTGACAGGAATAGCCAAGAGGACCAGCACGAAGGGCACCACCAGGACGCGCTCACGGTCGATCAAGCCGAGGTTGCTCAACGCGGCGAACACATAGGTGAAGATGGCCGAATAGAGGAAGCACGCCATCACGTAAGGCCTCGCCAGTGCTGCCCATGGAAGCCGTCGCAAACCCCTCAGGCCCAGCACGATCAAGATCAGAAGGACCGTGTTCTCGATAGCGGCGACATGCTGGCCTCCGCTATGGGCGTTGATCGGCAACGGGTCGAGAAGCACCGTATACAGATCCTTGGGAAATGCCAAAGGACTCGCTGAGTACGACACGGCGCTTCCAACGGAGTTGTTCTTTGCGATGGTGGTCAGGGAGAACACCGGACCCCGCACCTGCTTGGTCAACATGTAGGCCACGACGATCATGCCGAATTGCGCCAATGTGACCGCAATTCGGCGCATCGCTCCCAGCGGGCGATCACCCCGGCGCCTGAACAAAGTCGCCGTCGCGACCACGACTGTGAGCAGCAAGAGCTCCTGGGGTCTGATGTAGAGGCCGATCAACCCGCCCAGGATCAAGAGCAGGATCCCTCCGGGTTTGCGAGTCAACAGGCGAGCGGCGCCATAAGAAGCGACCCCGAGGGACAGAAACATGATCGATTCCTTGCTGACCCCCGCGGTCCAGAAAAGAGAAGAGGGAAAGAAGAAGATCAGCAGTGCATACCTTCGATGGCTGGCTTCCGGGAAGGTCACCGAGTAAGCGCGAAAGAAGCCAATCGATCCCAGGAATGCGAGCCAGCCGAACACAAAGAAAGTGGCGACCTTGTTGACACCGATGATCGCGAACACCACACCTGCCGCGACACTCACTCCGCCGGCCCCGATCGCCGAATGAAGCGACGTCCCACTGAGTGTGAAGTGGAACGAATCGAAATTGCGTGCGAGAAGAGCACCCTGACTCAAATACTTGGTGTAGTCGGTCAAGCCCTTGTAGTTGTGTTGGACCACATAGATCGAAATCGGCGCGAACAACAGATGAACACCGAGCCCCCACATCACGATGCGCCGAATCGACGGATCGTCCTCCGAGCGCGCCACTCGTTTCGCGATAGGAATCGTGACGGCAAAAAGAAACGCTGCCGTGATCAAGGCCACGAAGAGCGACCCGTTGCCGTTCACCATCGGGCCGTCCCGGGGCTATGTCTGAAGCTGCAGCGTGGGGTCGGCATCCCGGGTGGCTGTCGGCGGGCCGGGTCCGAAGTCGTGGTCTCCGAGCACCGGCTTGGCGGATCGAGACTTGCCCGGGACGTTCGTGAACACCACACCCAACAGAGGCGCTCGGAACCGTCGCAGCAGATCGGCAGCCTTCGTCGCTTGTGGAACCTTGGTCGTGCCATATTCGGCTACGGCGAGCACGACGTCGACGGCCGGCAGAAGAGCGAGGAAGTCGTGGCCCTTGAGGAGGGGAGGACCTTCCACGATCACAATGTCCGCCACTTCGCGAGCCGCACCGATGACCGCCGGGCCCAGATTGACGACCTGACCCCGATTGTCGAGCAACTGATCGAACGTGAGGGCGCGGACCCCTTCGACGACGGACTGTGCGGACCTCGAGATCACGTATCCGGGGTCGATGACCTGTGACGTCGAAGCCGGGAGTGCCGCCGGGCTCCCTGGCCGGCGCCAGCCGAGCTTTTCCATGGTCATCACGAGCACGCGCTTGCCACCCTGAGCGTAAGCGGCAGCCAGGTTGGCCACTACTGCCGAACGACTCGGCTCTGCATCGGCTGAAACCACCAGGACCACGTCGCGCTTCGGAGTCGCATCTCTGCCGTTGTGCTCAGGGGCATCGCCGCTTCCGAAGACACCAGCACCGGAAACGCCGCTTCCCAAGGCGTTAGCGGTGTAACCGCCTGAGTACGCCCCGCTGCCAGAGACCGGGCCTAGCTCGGTGGCGTTGAGCGCGAGATCGGATGCAAGTGGACCGAGGGTTATCACCGCTTGTAGTCCCCGATATGCCTCGGCGATGCGTGAAGTCGGACTGAGCACGACATCGAGCTGAGGACCGGACGCAAAACGCGAGCGTCTCGAACGCTTGCGCCGGACCATTGCCGGTATCTCCGCAACGACCGGGCAATTGAAGGAATTCTCGGCCCGAAGGGCAGAACGAATGCTCCGATCGAAGAACTCCGCCAAGATCAGGACCACTAGACCCAGGAGCAGGCCCACCCCGACTCCAATGCCGAGCCTGACCTTGCGACTGGCAAAGGGTGAGACCTTTGTCTTCTTGGGCTTCTCCGCGGCTGCCCCTGCCGCGGAGGGAGCCCTCACAACGGCGAAAGTCGATGACTGTGCCCCACTGACTGTGAGACTGGAGTTGCTTGCAAGAGCTTTGTTGAGTTGATCGGTGAGCGAAGACTTTTCACCGTTCAGCACCGCGAGCTCCGCGTCGAAGACTCCTTGGCCAGACGGTGGTGCCGTTGTCGGCGTGCTTGCAGGAGTCGTCGTAGTCGTCGCCGAGGCAACAGTCGTCGTTGGTGTCGACGGTGTCGTCGGCGTTGTCGTCGGTGGTGTCGCGGTGTCCCTCGAATTATCGGCTGTAAGGTGCACCGGACCCGCCGAGGACCCATCGGAACGAGTGGCGCTCGCCGTGCTCGAAGGCGTCGTGCTCGAAGGCGTCGTGTCCGTAGGCGCCGTGCTTCCTTGGCTTCCTGAGCACTGGTTTGCGGTGGACGGCGGGGGTACGAGATTGTCGGTGGCGCTCGTTACCGATCCAGGGTGAGTCGTCTCTTTGAGGATATTGCTCTCGACCGTCGCCAGTTCGGATTGAAGAAGATCTA
>DAIQQK010000030.1:0-29026 GCA_036786835.1 Acidimicrobiales bacterium
CCGTGCTCGCCGCAGACTCCGATCTTGAGCGAGGGCCGCGTGGCCCGGCCGCGCTCGACTCCGATGCGAACGAGCTCACCGACTCCCGTCGCATCGACGACCTCGAACGGGTTGTGCACCAAAAGGCCCTTTTCGAGGTAGGTGGCCATCATGCGTCCTTCGACATCGTCGCGTGAGAAGCCGAAGGTCATCTGCGTCAGGTCGTTCGTGCCGAACGAGAAGAAGTCGGCTTCTTTCGCTATCTCGTCGGCACGCAGCGCGGCCCGCGGCGTTTCGATCATGGTGCCGATGAGGACGTCGAATTTGCCTTTGGATTTCGAGCTCTCAACGGTCTGCGCAATCGCCTCCTCGGTCCAGTGGCGCGCGAGGGCGAGCTCTTCGCGAGTGACCGTCAGGGGGATCATGATCTCCACGACGGGATGGCCGCCGGCCGCAGTCCTCTCGACTACAGCCTCCATGAGTGCTCGCACCTGCATGGCGTAGAGGCCGGGCTTGAGCACTCCCAGTCGGACGCCCCTCGTGCCCAACATCGGGTTGAATTCGTGCCACTGCTTCGCAGCCTCGAAGAGAGCCTGTTCCTCGTCGGTCAGGCCCTCGGTCGCCTCCTTCAGTGCCAGCTCGGAGGTGTCGGGAAGGAATTCGTGAAGCGGAGGGTCCAGAAGGCGAACCGTGACCGGCAGCTTGTCCATTGCCTTCAGGATCTCGATGAAGTCCGCTCGCTGAGCGACCCGGAGCTCCTCCAGCGTGGCTGCTTCGGCCTCGGCCGACTCGGCGAGGATCATCCGTCGCACTATCGGCAGGCGGTCCTCTGCGAGGAACATGTGCTCGGTCCTGCAGAGCCCGATTCCCTCTGCTCCCATACGCCGGGCGTTGGCAGCGTCGGGCCCGTTGTCCGCGTTTGCGCGCACACCCAAGTGGCCTTTGCGGATCTCGTCTGCCCAACTGAGGATCGTGGTGAACTCGGCCGGAGGCTCGGCTTCTGTGAGCGCCATCTGGCCGATCACCACCTCGCCCTCCGTGCCGTCGAGCGAGATCCAATCGCCCTCCGACACCGTGGTGCTTCCGACCCTGAAAGAGCTGCCCGTTATACGCACCTTCTCTGCACCGACGACCGCCGGCTTACCCCAGCCTCGGGCGACCACAGCTGCGTGCGAGACGAGCCCGCCTCGTGCGGTGAGGATTCCCTGCGACGCGAGCATCCCGTGGACGTCCTCGGGCGAGGTCTCGTTGCGCACCAGGATCACGCGCTCACCTCGGCCGGCGGCGGCCGCCGCGTCGTCAGCCGTGAAGTAGACGCGGCCCACGGCGGCGCCGGGCGACGCTCCGAGGCCCTTGGTGAGAACCGTGTAGTCCCTGGCTGCGAACTGGGGATGGAGCACCTGGTCGAGGTGGTCGGCGCTCACTCTCTGCACTGCCTCTGACCTCGAGAGCCGGATCGCAGGATCCTTCGTCATGTCGACCGCCATGCGGAGCGCCGCGCGACCCGTGCGTTTTCCCACGCGCGTCTGGAGCATCCACAGCTTGCCCTGCTCGATCGTGAACTCCGTGTCGCACATGTCGCGGTAGTGGCGTTCGAGCCGGGCGAAGATGTCGAGCAACTCGGAGTGGATGGCCGGGAACCTCTTCTTGATCGCCGAGAGCGGCTCGGTGTTGCGGATGCCCGCCACCACGTCCTCGCCCTGAGCGTTGACTAGGAAGTCCCCGTAAGCGCCTTTCGCCCCGGTCGCAGGGTCTCGGGTGAACCCCACGCCGGTACCCGACTGGTGGTCGCGGTTGCCGAACACCATCGCTTGGACGTTGACTGCGGTGCCCAGGTCGTGCGGAATTCCCTCGTGCTCGCGGTATGCGATCGCACGCGGACCGTTCCACGAGCGAAAGACAGCTTCCACGGCTCCGCGCAGTTGGTCGGCCGGGTCCTGCGGGAAATCGTGGCCGGTGTGTCGACGCACGATCTCTTTGTACGCAGTCACGAGCCCGCGAAGCTCCGACGCTGGAATCTCTGCATCAGATTTGGCACCGGAGCGTTCTTTTGCTTCCTCCAGTAGGTTGTCGAACGGCTCGGCCGGCATCCCGACAACGATCCGGGCGTACATCGACACGAATCGGCGGTAGGAGTCGTAGGCGAATCGTTCGTCGTCCGTCTGCTTCGCCAACGCTTCAACCGACTCGTCGTTCAGCCCCAGGTTCAAGACCGTGTCCATCATCCCCGGCATCGAGAACTTGGCCCCGGAGCGGACGCTCACTAGCAACGGGTCGACGGGATCCCCGAGGCGCTTTCCCATCTTCCTCTCGAGACGCGCTCTTGCCCGCGACATCTCGTCCGAGAGCCCCGCAGGCCAGCGTCCCGAAACACCGACGCCCAAGTAGGCCCGGCATGCGTCGGTCGTTATCGTGAACCCATGTGGAACGGGCAGACCGAGGACCGACGTCATCTCGGCCAGGTTGGCGCCTTTCCCGCCAAGCAGATCCTTCATGTCCATAGGGGGCCGGCGATGGCGGTGTTCGAAGTCGTAGACGAAGGGCATCAGGTGTTCTCCTGGCGATCCGAGGGGTGTCCTGCGGAGCAATCCGCGTGACTAGACGAGCCTAATGGCAGCAAAAGACCGATCTCAGCGGCGAAGGCGACCGCTGATCTCCGCCACCAGATCGCCGATCGGCACCCGCACTTGGGCGGTCGTGTCGCGGTCTCGGACCGTCACTGCCCGGTCCTCGACCGTCTCGAAGTCGACCGTCACGCACCAGGGGGTGCCGATCTCGTCCTGCCGGCGGTAGCGACGCCCGATCGACTGGGTCACGTCGTAGTCGCACATCAACAGAGGTTGTAGGAGGGAGAGGATCTCGAGGGAGAGCGGCTCCAGCGCGTCGTTCTTGGACAATGGGAGCACCGCCACCTGGTATGGGGCGAGCCTCGGATCGAGACGCAAGACGGTGCGCTTCTCGCCACCCACCTCGTCCTCGTCGTATGCAGCGATCAGAAAGGCCATCATCGTCCGCGTTGCCCCGGCCGCAGGCTCGATGACCCACGGCACGTAGCGCTCGCCCGTCGCCTGGTCGAAGTATTCGAGCTTCTCTCCCGAACGAGCGGCGTGGGCCCGAAGGTCGAAGTCGGTGCGGTTCGCCACGCCTTCGAGCTCGTCCCAGCCCCAAGGGAACAGGAACTCCACGTCCGCTGTGGCCTTCGAGTAATGCGACAGCTCGTCGGGGTCATGGTGACGAAGACGGAGCTTGTCCTCGGGGATCCCGAGATCTCGATACCAGTTCGTGCGCTCCTCGAGCCAGTAAACGAACCACTTCTCCGCGTCAGCCGGCGGAACGAAGTACTCCATCTCCATCTGCTCGAACTCGCGGGTGCGAAACACGAAGTTCTGCGGCGTGATCTCGTTCCGGAACGACTTGCCCACCTGCGCGATCCCGAAGGGGGGCTTCTTCCGTGTGGTCTGGAGGACGTTGAGGAAGTTGACGAACATCCCCTGGGCCGTCTCGGGTCGCAGGTACGCGACTGCCGCGTCCTCTTCCACGGGCCCGGCATGCGTCTTGAACATGAGATGGAAGGCTCGGGGCTCGGTGAGGTCGCTCGACCCGCAGTTGGGGCAAGAGCCCTCGATCTTGTCGGCTCGCCACCTCTCGTGGCAGTTGCGGCAGTCGACGAGCGGGTCCGTGAAGGTCGCAAGGTGACCCGACGCCTCCCAGATCTGAGGCGGGGAGAGGATCGCCGCGTCGATGCCCACGACATCCGTGCGCATCTGAACCAGGGAGCGCCACCAGGCGTCCTTCACGTTTCGCAGCATGTTGACGCCCAGAGGCCCGTAGTCGTAGGTCGACCTGAAACCCCCGTAGATCTCTGCCGAGGGGAAGATGAAGCCCCGCCGCTTGCACAGGTTGACGACCTTCTCCACGAGGTCGGCCCCCGTCCCACCCTCGTCGATCGCGGTCTTCACCACCTCTTCGGCCATCCGGGCAAGGCTACCGGGCACATCGAGGCGCTCCGACAGTGGAGCTCAACTCGTGGCGCCCATTCGTGGCGCCCAACCAGCGGGAGCTCAACCCGTCGGGCTCGACCTGACACTTCTGAGCCGACGGTCCAGATGTGACTCCATCGCCTCGGTCACCAGATCCGTCAACTCGTCCGCGGACGCACTGGCCGGCTCCGCCAGCGCCGAGGCGACGCCACCGCTCAAGATCCTGCGCATCAGCTCGAGCGCGTCGGGCGAGATCGCCCTCCCTCGCCTGCAGGAACGGCACAGCACACCGCCTTCGAGGATGTCGAAGGCGACGAGTTCGTCTTTGGCGCCGCACGAGGCACACTCGTCCACCATTGGCGCCGAACCCTCCAAGACAAGGACCTTGAGGCAGAAGGCGGGGACGATCAGCGGAGAATCTGCCTTGTCGAGGGCCCGGAGGGCTCCGACGAGCGTCTCGTAGAGGCGGGGATTGGCATGGCGTTCTTGTGCCACCTGGTCGACCACCTCCAGCAAGGTGAAGGCCTTCGCGACGCGGACAAGGTCCTCGCGGATCTCGCGAAAGCTGTCGAGGACCTCGACCTGGGTCACGGTGTCGAGCTCCCGCCCCTGCCAGCACTGCATCGCGACGTGGCTGAGTGGTTCGAGACGCCCTCCGAACTTAGAAGTCGTCTTTCGCACTCCCTTGGCGACTGCGCGCACCTTCCCGTGAACCTTCGTCACCATCGTGACGATCCGATCGGCTTCACCCAGCCGAATCGTGCGGAGGACCACTCCCTCGTCCCGATAGAGGCTCACGGGCGCCCTCTCTGCGAGCGCGGTGACCCAAGGCCGGGAACTGCACCGACTCGAACACTCACCTCGGGTTGGGTCACGTCCCAGTCCCCTCGTCCGAGCGCTGCCTCTCGGTGTCCGGGTCGCCCTCGTAAGGCGCACGGTTCGGCGTGGTCCGGCCTCCGAGCAGGTTTCCCATGGCGATCATCCCGACTATCGCCACTGCGGTCACGAGAATGGCGATCGCGCCGGTGACGCCCGCGATCGCGAGCACCACGAGCCCTCCAAACGCGGCAGCCCCGATCAACCAACCGGCGACCTTCACCTCATCAGCCCTTCATCTCGCCAGCTGTGGAATCGCACCGTGGTTCCAGTAGACGAATCTGCCCGTCGTCGTTCGCTGCGTCTCATCGCGGCGTACGGCCCCTCACCTTTCCGAAGCGCCGCTCTCGGTGCTGGAACTCCGCCACCGCCTCGAACAGGTCCTTCCTGCGGAAGTCGGGCCACAGGACGTCGGTGAACACGAGCTCCGAGTATGCGAGTTGCCACAGCAGGAAATTGGAGATGCGGTACTCACCGGAGGTCCTGATCACAAGGTCGGGGTCCGGCATCTCCGGGTAGTAGAGGTGAGATCGCAACGAGCGTTCGTCGACCCGCTGGGCGGGTACGCCTTCGTCCACGAGCGCTTTCACGGCATCGATGATCTCGGCTCGCCCCCCATAGTTGAACGCCATCGTCAGCGTCATCTTGGTGTTCGCGGCAGTGAGTGCTACGGACTCGTCCATCCTCCTTATTACCCGCCTCGGCACGCGCCAGTCGCGACGCCCTGCGAAGCGGATTCTTACTCCCTTCGAGTGCAACTCGTCTCTGCGCCTGACGAGCAGCGATTCGTTGAAGCCCATGAGGTATCGCACTTCGTCGCGTGGGCGACGCCAATTCTCGGTCGAGAAGGCGAACATCGTCAGCCATTCGATCCCGATCTCGAGCGCACCGTTAACGGTGTCGAGCAGCGCCTCCTCCCCTGCCGCGTGGCCTTCGGTGCGCGGGAGTCCCCGTTTGGCCGCCCAGCGGCCGTTCCCGTCCATGACGCAAGCGACGTGAGCCGGGATCCGATCGGGGTCGATCCCACCGGGTAGCACCTGACCAACGGGGGAAGACACCTGCGAAAACTAGTTCCTGCCCACTGCACCGGGGCTCATCGAGTCCGGGGCGGCCCACAGCTTTCGGCGGCCGGGAGGATTCACCGACGCCGCAAAAGGCATCTCGTAGACTGACACATCAGTCGAGAGGGGAGGGTCATGGCAGACGCGGCGTTGATCCAGGTTCTGGGGGCAGTGGCCTACGGGGAGCAGAAGGCCTACGAAGAGGCGAGGCAGTTCGCGGACCAGGCAACCGATCCGGGCGACCGGAGGATGTGACGCACCATTGCCGCGGAGGAACTTCGCCACGACAAGGGCTTCGTGCGCCGATCCCGAGCGAGCGATGAGACCGTTTCGTGCATCGCTCGACCACTTCCACGGACTTCCCCCTGAGTCCGACGAGGTAGCTGCGGCCGTCGTCGCCCTTCTCGGGGAAGGAATCGCCTCGGACCTGCTGAAGTGGCTACGGAGGGTCGCCGACGCCGAGACAGCGCTCTTCATCGACTCGGTGATCGCCGACGAGGTCGGTCACGAAGCTCGCGCTGCAACAGAGGTTCGTCGACTCATGGCCTCGCGCCCCGACGGACGCCGGGTGGGTGCCCAGGCGGCGCGCACGATGCTCCTCCGCATGGCATCGAGCAGCCCCGGCAGTGGGTTGAACTTTGCGGCTTTCCTGCGGCTCGGGCGTGCCCACGAGCTCGTCGGAGGTATAGCGGCCGGTTATGCCGGGCGTCTGCACCTTCTCGGCATCGGCCCGGTGAGCACCAGGCCGCCGGACCTGACCTGAACCCGACGACTCTCCAGCAGGGCGCGTTCTCGATGCCGACGAGTGCGCCCGGCGACGTCGGTGTGTGGACAGGAGGCCCGGATGCGTTCAGCCCCGTGACCACCACCCAGATCGGTTGGTGGGACCCCAATGCGACGTCGAACTTCGATGGCAAGCGAGGCGCATGGGAGAGCTGCGAAGGTGGAAAGTGGTTCGCCTTCCTCGACCCCAACGCCTGGAAGCCGGACCACACGCAACTCGATTGCTTCGGAAAGTGAGGGATCGTTACGCGAAAGTGAGGCGGCCTAGGCCGCCTCACTTCGAGTCGCCGGCCTTTCGGGCCGGCCTGAATCGGCAGGCCGCCTGATCAGAGGCGACGCACCTTCGTCGCCTGCGGACCCTTGGCTCCGTTGGTCGACTCGAAGTCGACCCTCTCCCCTTCGACGAGCTCACGGTAACCCGTGCCTTCGATAGCCGAGAAGTGGACAAAGACGTCCGGCGAACCATCGTCGGGTGTGACGAAGCCGTATCCCTTCGTCGAGTTGAACCACTTCACTGTGCCTTCAGCCATCTGGCTTGCCTCTCTCTCCACGCATGCAACTGAACCTGGGAGACAGAAGCGTCAACCCACAACGGCGCAAGGCCCTGCGTGATCCAACCAAGCGCCTCACCACAATAGCGCCGGGGACACCCAAAAGGCACGGAAGGGGGCAAGCTGGGAGGTCATCCCTCGGCGGAGCGAACCTTGGCCTCGCCCATCGCCTCTGCCACGAACCCGATCAGTCGACCCGGGGCCACAGGCTTCCTCAGGTACCTGAACACCTTGCCCGAGGTTCGGGAGCGAATCTCCTCGTCCATCGAGAATGCGGACACAAGGAGCACAACGGGAGGAACCTCGAGCGCATCCAGGACCGATATCCCGTCCATTCGGGGCATTCGAATGTCGAGCACCAGAACGTCCACCTGATGCTCCTCGAGCATCTCGAGTGCCATGTCCCCGTCGGAAGCCTCGATCACGTCGAAGCCTTCGGCGCGCAGCATCGCGGCCACGGTGCTGCGGATGCCGTCGTCGTCATCGGTCACGAGCACGTCGGCATGCCGCTTGGTCACGTGCCGTCCTCGACGCGAGCGCGCTCGAGCTCGCGCTCCCGCATGTACAAGGCCAGATCCTCAGCCAGCCGGACAGCCCTGGTGACCTCCCTTTCCGCCACGTCGAGGTATTGCTCGACCTGCTCTGGGTCCCCGAGAGAGCTGCGTATGAGGTAATGGGCATTCGTCACAGCCCCGAGCGGGTTCCGCAGCTCGTGCCCGATCACCGTCGCCATCTCGCCGACGGCCGAGAGCCTCTCGCCTTGCACCAAGGCTTCTTGGGCACTGACCAGCTCTCCCTGTGTCCTTCGCAACCGGTCCGCCATCCACGCGACGGCCTCTCCGGTCACGATGCACGACGGGACTGCGTAGAACACGGACGCAGTCGCCGAGTCCCATCCGTGGCCGGCGGCAACGAGTGGCCCGACGTACCCCGCTACTAGGAAGGGGACCAACGCAACGCTGGTACCGCGTGCTTGGGAGAGGCCGACCCATGCGAACACCACCACATCGAAGAGCCCATAGCGAAATCCGTCAGCTGCAGACGCCGCGTCGAAACCGGAAATGAAGCCCAGGGCGACCACCGCAAGCGCCAGCGTTGCAACCCTCGGCCAGCGCTCCCACGGCAACATCCACACCAAGGGCCCGAGAACGACACCCGAGATGCAGATCCCTTCCATCGCCGCGAGATTGCTCCCGGCAGGCTGGGGTACTGCCGCGGCGATGACCGCCACAGCCCCTCCGCAAACGACGTAGACGACGCCCATTACGCGAGCGGCCACGACACGGTCGAGACCCTCGACGTGCAACGCGTCCGTGGTCACGCCCTTCGGCTGACCGTTAAGTCTCGTCCGCGGGCCGACAGGACCTACCGCCACTGTCGCTGCCCCCCTCCGATGCTCCCTCTGGGTCACCGTCACCCGGCGAAGGTGGAGATTTTCCCACGGGCACCTCCGGCGATCAACGACACTCGACCTGTTCGAGCGTCCCCCGTCCCGGCATTACCGTCGAGCCACATGCGGGGCCATAGACCGACCGATCGCGGGATCGGTCCACTGCTGGAGGAGGTGGCGCGTGCGCTGCCTGGCGGCGGCGAGCTCCGAACCGGCCAGGTGGAGATGGCCCACCGGATCACACGGGCGATCGAGGACGGTCGCCACCTCGTCGTTCAGGCCGGTACCGGGACCGGCAAGTCCCTTGCGTACCTTCTCGCAGCAGTTCAGTCCGGTCGGCGGGTGGTCGTCGCCACCGCCACCAAGGCGCTCCAGGACCAGCTGGCCAAGAAGGATCTTCCTTTTCTTGCGCAACAACAAGGCCCGAGAGACGGCTTCACGTTCGCCGTGTTGAAGGGTCGCTCGAATTACCTCTGTCGCCAACGAGCTGTCGAGGTCGGAGGTTCCGGTGCTCAACGCCAGATATTCGAAGAAGCGGCGACATCGGAGACGAGCGTCCTGGACTCTGCAGGCGAAGAACCCGATTCACCCGAGCTGGAGAGCTTGAGCGGGTTCGGCTCGCAGATCCGACGCATCCTCGAATGGTCCGAGCACACCGCGACCGGCGACCGCGCTGATCTGGAGTTCGAGCCGCACGCACGCGTATGGGCATCCCTGTCGGTCGGACCACGCGAGTGTCCGGGGGCCTTTCGCTGCCCCTCGGGAAGCGACTGCTTCGCAGAGCACGCACGCGCCGTCGCTGCCGCATCCGACATCGTCGTGGTCAACACGCACCTGTACGCGACCCACGTGGCCAGCGGAGGAGCGGTGCTGCCCGATCATGAGGTGCTCATCCTCGACGAGGCTCACGCTGTCGAAGAGGTGATGACTTCCGGTCTCGGACTGGAGCTGGCTGCAGGCCGCCTCAGGGCTCTTGCCGTCACCACCCGCGGGCTGCTGCTGCCCGCCGACAGCGGACGTGCCGATGCCCTCGGTGAGGTCGCCGAACAACTCGACGTCGCGCTTCGGCCCATGGTCGGACGGCGAATGTTGTCCGGTGAACGCACAGACGCAGACCGAGAGCTCGAAAGGGTGCTCGGTCTAGCTCACAGCCGGACGGAGGCTGTCGTCGCAGGTTTGAGACACGCCCAAGCCGGACCCGGCGGCGGCGGACGCGGCCGCGACGACGACGACGACACCGAGGACACCGGCCGACGCACTCGCGCTCTGCTCGCGGCCGGGCACCTCATCGACGACATCTCCGAGATCCAAGCGGCGGGCGACGACCAAGTCGCCTGGGTCGAGGCAGCAGGGCAGGGTGGACGGGCACTGGCAATTCGACTGGCTCCCGTCGAGATCGGTCCCGTGCTCGCAGAACGCCTGTGGCCGGAGGTGACCGGCGTGCTCACCTCTGCGACCATGCCTCCGCTCGTGGAGCAAGCTCTCGGCCTTCCGGCTTCGGAGACCGATCGTGTCGACGTCGGAAGCCCGTTCCCTTACGAGAGCTGCGCGCTCCTCTACTGCCCCACGGACCTGCCGGACCGCAGAAGTCCCACGGCGGACCAGGCGTTGCAAGAAGAGCTTCGTCGTCTCATCGTGGCAGCAGGCGGCCGCACCCTGGCTCTGTTCACGAGCTGGCGAGCGATGCGCTCCGCGGTCGACGCCCTGCGCCCGGTTCTCGAGTTCAAGGTGCTCGCTCAGAACGACCTTCCCAAGAGAAAGCTCGTGGAGTCCTTCAGCGACGAGGAATCGGCGTGCCTCTTCGCCACCATGTCGTTCTGGCAGGGGGTGGACGTTCCCGGCGCCACTTTGAGCATGGTCGCCATCGACCGCCTCCCTTTTCCGCGACCCGACGACCCGTTGCTACAGGCTCGGCGCGACAGGGCAGGAGAACGAGCATTCGGATTGGTCGACCTACCGCGCGCCGCCACCCTTCTCGCCCAAGGGGCGGGTCGCTTGATCCGCTCCTCCACCGACCGCGGCGTGGTGGCCGTCTTGGACCGAAGGCTTGCCACCGCGGGATACGGCCGCTCTCTGCGTGGCGCTTTGCCGCCGATGCGCTTCACCACCAGGCGAGAAGACGTCCTCGACTTCCTGTCGTCGATGGGCTCGCATCGTCCAGCGCGATCGGAACGGGATCAGTAGCCGAGTCGCTCTATCTCCTCGGGACGGTCCTGCCAGCGCTTCTCGACGCTCACGTGCAGCTCGACGAATGCACCCGGGGGCAGCTGCTTTCGCACCTCGGTGCCCACTTCCTTCAACACTTCCCCGCCGCGGCCTATCACGATCGCCTTCTGCGACTCGCGCTCGACCAGGATCTCGATTCTCACCCGCGGCCACTCCCACTCGGTCACGCGACAGGCGATCGAGTGGGGAAGCTCGTCGCGCACCTTTGCGAGCAGCTGCTCACGCACCAGCTCCGCCACCCAGAACATCTCGGGAACATCGCTCAGCATGTCCTCGGGGAAGTACGGAGGTCCCTCGGGCAGCCTCTCGAGCACGGCAGCGAGTAAGGCATCGATGCCCCGTCCGGTGGTCGCAGAGACCGGGAAGTACTCGGCGACCTCCGAGCTCCCCTTTCGCCCTTCCTCGAGGGCATCGTGAGCGGCGGAGAGCTGCGCGAGGACCTGAGCCCGGGAAGCTCGGTCGATCTTGTTCACCACAACGAGGAGACCTCGAAGGTCGCGACCTTCGAAAGAAGCGCCGGCCCGCTCGAGGACCAGGCGGTCTCCGGGTCCGACCGGGGCGGTCGCATCGATCATCGCGACGACCACGTCGATGTCGCCGAGGGCTTCTTCCACATGCTCGTTGAGGCGTTTTCCGAGTGCGCTGCGCGGACGGTGAAGACCGGGTGTGTCCACGAGCACCGCCTGGAGACCCGGTCGATGGAGCACTCCGCGCACTGCTCGCCGGGTGGTGTTGGGGCGTGGCGAGGTGATCGTCACCTTGGTGCCGAGCAACAGGTTCACGAGGGTCGATTTGCCGACGTTCGGACGGCCCACCACCGTGACGAAGCCCGAGCGAAACTTCTTTTCGGGCTCCTGGCCCATGGGTGACGTCGGCTCTCAGTCGTGCGCTGCCGGTGCGCCGTTACCCACGGCTTGCTCGGATGGCGACGAGAGAGGCACCACCCTGATACGTCCTATCCGGTTCCCCTGAACCTTCTCGGCGACGAGCCGCATGCCGCCCACCTCGACCGACTCCCCTTCGCTCGGGATCCTCCCGAGCAGGTTGAAGAACAGACCTCCGACCGTGTCCCAGTCCCCCTCGGGCAGATCGGCCGGAACGAGGTCGCTCAGCTCGTCCACGTCTAGGCGCGCCGCCACCGACAACTCCCCGTCTTGAAGTCGCTCGACCGGAGGATCTTCGACGTCGTACTCGTCGACGATCTCCCCGACGAGCTCCTCGATGAGGTCCTCGAGCGTGACGAGCCCGGCCGTGCCTCCGTACTCGTCCACGACGATCGCCATGTGGTACTTCCTCTCCTGCATCTCGCGCATGAGACGTGAGACTCGCTTCGTCTCGGGCACGAAATGACTTTCCCGCACGAACTGCGCAACGTGCTTGTGCCGATGGTGCTCGCGCTCGGCTCGTACGAGGTCCTTCGCGTACGCGATGCCGACGATGTTGTCCACGTTCTGCGAATAGACCGGCAGTCTGCTGTAACCCGCCGCCATGGCGGTGCCGAGTGCCTCCGAAACGGTGCGCTGCGCCTCCACCGCACACATGTCGGGGCGCGGCACCATCACCTCGCGCACGATCGTGTCACCGAACTCGATGATCGAGTGGATGAGGGCGCGCTCTTCAGTTTCGATGACCTCTTCCTCCAAAGCCACGTCAGCCATCGCCAGCAGCTCGGACTCACTCACCTCCGCCCTGCGTGCGCGCGGTCCGACGAGCAAGTTCGCCAGGCCGATCAAGCCGTTGGAAACGACCCGGAAAGGCGCGAACTTGATGACCGCCGATATGACCGGCGCAGACAAAAGAGCTGACCTCTCGGGGTTGTGCACCGCCCAGTTCTTCGGCAGTGCTTCGGCCAGCACGAAGATCACCACGACCTCGAACACTGTCGCCACTCCGACCCCGAGCGCGCCGAACCACCTGTCGGCGAGGATCCCGACCAAGGTCGCGGTCACGAGCTGGGAGATGAGAACCAGGAGCAGCACGGGATTCAGGAACCCCTCTGGGTGTGCCACGAGCTTCACCAAATGCCGCGCACCGCGCCTGTGTTCCTCGGCGAGCGATAACGCCTTCACCTTGCTCGTGCGGGTGAGACTCGTCTCTGCCAGCGCCAAGCCGGCGGAGACGACGAGGAGCAACACCACCACGCCGATGAGAATCCAGTCCGTCGATCTGAACTTCGAGGCACCGAGCACCACACCGTGAAGGCCGATCGGCATCATGCCGCCACCTCGCCGGGTGTCCTCGAGCTCAACCTGCGACGCGATGGAAGCGATCGAGCAGCTGCTGCTCTCTTCGCTCCATGCGCTCGGCCTCGTCGTCTGCCTCGTGGTCCATCCCGAGAAGGTGCAGCAATCCGTGTACGACCAGGAGGGCGAGCTCGTCCTCGAGCGACACCGAATGCTCCACGGCATTCTTGGCAGCGAACGTGGGGCACACGACCACGTCTCCGAGCAGGATCGGCATCTCGTCCTCTTCACCGGACAGAGCCCCGCCGGGACCAGTACCACCCTCGTCGGGGGACCTGCCACCCTGATCGAATTCGTGGTCGATCGGGAAAGCGAGGACGTCGGTGGGACCGCTTTCTCCGAGGAACCTCTCGCGCAACTGGGCGATCGTCGGCTCGTCGACGAATAGGAGGGACACCTCCACGTCTTCCTTCACGGCTTGAGCGTCGAGCACCGAACGCGCGAGGCGCGTCCATCGGTCCAACTCGACGGGATACTCGGACTGCTCGTTGGCGGCGAAGACGTCAACGGACATCGGACTGGCTCTCGTAGGCGTGGACGATGTCCGCGACGATTCGCGCCCGCACCACGTCGTGCCGGGTCAGCTGGACGAATGCGACGTCTTGAACTGCACCGAGCAACTTCTCCAGTCCCCCGAGGCCTGAGCGTCCGCCCGGCACGTCGATCTGCGTCACGTCCCCGGTGACCACGACCTTCGAGCCGAAGCCGATTCGAGTCAGGAACATCTTCATCTGCTCGGGCGAAGTGTTCTGCGCCTCGTCGAGGATGATGAAGCTGCGGTTCAACGTGCGGCCGCGCATGAAGGCGAGGGGCGCCACCTCGATCGTCCCTCGCTCGAGCAGTTTCTGCGCCCCTTCGGGGCCGAGCAGGTCGTAGAGCGCGTCGTAGAGAGGCCGTAGATACGGGTCGACCTTCGCCATCATGTCGCCTGGGAGGAAGCCGAGGCGTTCGCCCGCCTCCACCGCCGGCCGAGTGAGGATGATGCGATCGACCTCACGAGCTTGAAGAGCCTGGACGGCCAGGGCCACTGCCAGATACGACTTGCCCGTCCCCGCCGGGCCGATGCCGAAGGTGACGACGTTCGAGCCGATCGCGTCCGTGTACCTCTTTTGGCCTGCGGTCTTGGGGCGTACGGAGCGTCCCCTCGCCGAACGCAGCACCTCGGTGGTCATGACCTCCGAAGGGCTCACGTCGTCCTTGACCATCGCGATCGTCCGACCGACGTCGGAAGCGTCGAAACGTTGGCCGCGCTCCAGAAGCTCGACCAACTCGTCGAAGAGACGACCGACCCGCTCCGCCTCCGATCCATCGATCGTGATCTCGTTCCCGCGCACGACGATCCTCGTGTCGCCGAATGCCTCCTCGATGAGACGTAGAAGCTCGTCACGTTGGCCGAGAAGGCTCACCATCAGGTGGTTGCCGGGAACGAGGATCTTGACCTGGGTGGTGGGCGACACTGGCGTTCTGGAAACGAGGCTACCAGCGGGACCGATCAGCCCGGCGGCCAACCTAGACGCCTGCCGCCGAGCAGGTGGAGGTGAAGATGCGGAATCGAATTCGTGGCGTCCTCGCCCACGTTGAAGAGCAGCCTGTAGCCTCGCTCGGCGACTCCCTCGCTGATGGCGATCTGCCGAGCGGTCGCGAAAAGCTCACCGAGAAGCGGGCCGTCCTCGACCACGAGCTCGGACGCGTCGGTGATGTGACGGCGCGGGATCACCTGAACGTGCACCGGCGCTTGAGGATGGATGTCTCGGAACGCAAGGACCTGCTCCGAGCTGTGAACCACGTCGGCCGGGGCGTCTCCGGAGACGATTCGACAGAATATGCAGCTGCCTCCGCTCAATCTGATCCCGCTCGCTGCGCGCCCGAGCCCTTCGGCTCGGGATACAAGTGCTCGAGACTTCCAGGCTGAATGCGGCTGGCCTCCACGAACTGCTCGACGTCGAACTGCTTGAGGCGTATGACCCGCCCGAACTTGTAGGCGGGAACGGCACCCTCGTCTATGAACCTGTAGAGGCTGCGCAGGGTCACGCCGAGGTACTCGGCGGCTTCCTTCGTGCTCATCCATTGGATCTGCTCGTTCATCGATCCCGCTCTTCCATGTGACCTGCCCCCTCTTGCCTCCCCAGGCGTTACTCGTGCCTCCACGTGTCGTCTCACGCTATCTGGTGCATGTACCGGAGGTCTCGGCAGCTCCCGGAACCTCCGGCGACTGAAGGCCGGTCCCCGGCGGCTGAAGTCAGGGGCCCCGGGCTGCTCCCGGCATGTCCCTTGGCGTCCCCACAAGAGCACGGAGCGGCCTGCGTTCCACGTTCGAGGGGCTCGACGACGTTCGGGCGGGGGCAAGGCGGGCAACGAAACGCGCTTCGGGGACACCGAAGGCGAGAGACAGCCGAGACCCGACGAACAGGAGGAGCGAGCCGAGATGCTCAGGCCCACCCGAAGCTCACTCACCGGACGCCGGCAATCGTTCCCGTCACCCTTGGGCATCAAGCTCGGTGCGGCAGCGCTCCTCGCCGCTCTCCTTGCAACACCGGCCGCTGCTCCGGCCTCGGCGACCTCGGGCGGGCTCGTCCAGATATCCAGCGACGTCCTGCCCGGCCTCGGCCTGCTCGCACCCTCCGCGGCGCCCGGGTCCGCCGTTCTTCACATCGGCGTAGCGCTGGCCGATCCCAACTCTCCGGCCGAGTCTTCGTACCAACGGGCGACCTACGACCCGACCAGCTCGCTCTATCACCACTTCTTGACGCCAGCACAGTTCGCCTCGGCATTCGGCGTCCCGGCTGCCACCTATCAAGCGGTGCTGAACTGGCTCGCCTCGGGTGGGCTGCGGATCACCTTCACCTCGACCTCCGGCACATGGGTACAGGCGACGGGAACGGTTTCTCAGATCGAGCATCTGATGCGCGTCACGATCGCGTCGTACACGTCGAAGGGCGTTTCTTTCCTTGCAAACACGATCGGGCCCTTGGTCCCCTCGGGCGACTCGATCTTCGACGTCGTCGGTCTCAACACCCTCCAACACGAGACGATCCCCCAGGACCCGACAGCAGGTCTGGCCACCGAGCTTTCCTCTCTGAGCTCGGCGGTGCCGTCGGTCGGGTTCCCCGGCTGCCTCCCGTCTTGCATCTACACACCCCAGGACCTCTGGTCGCTGTACGACGCGCCGACCTCCGACGAGGGCCAAGGCCAGACCATTGCGGTGTTGGGTGAAGGCGCCACCTCGGGGGTGATCTCGGACCTGAGGGACTTCGAGTCGGCCCACGCTCTCCCCCCGGTACCCGTCACGGTCAAGGACGTGGGCGCAGGGCCATTCACCGACACGAGCGGCGGCGTCGAATGGGACCTCGACACCCAGGCGACCACCGGCATGGCTCCCCGGGTATCAGGCGAGACGCTCTACTTCGCGGCCTCGTTGTCCGACGTCGATGCCGAGACGGCCATCTCGTCATGGGTGAGCGACCCCAGCGGTCCCGCACAGGCGAACGCGTCGTGGGGCGAATGCGAGACCGACCCGCTCAACCCTGTGTTCAACTTGCTGCCCTTCAACCAGGCGACCAACCCGAGCCCCGTGGTCGGACTGGGTGACGACCTCGAGCCGGTGGCGGAGGCGACCCTCGAGCAGGCCACGATCGAGGGGCGCACCCTGTTCACGTCTGCGGGCGACACGGGCTCGTCGTGCCCGCTGCTGATCCTGCCAGCGCCGATCGGGGCGGGAAACGGGATCTTGAACCAACTGGTCCCGTTCGACAATTACCCTTGCGCCAGTGACTTCGCCGTCTGCGTCGGTGGGACCGTCCTTTGGTCCGATGGCGCCACGCCACCAAAGCGCGCCATCGAGTACTCCTGGCCGTTCAGTGGCGGAGGATCATCCGCATTCATAGCGGAGCCTTCGTTCCAGAAGGGAGTCTCCGCCGTCGACCACCCCTGCATAGTCGACGACAAGGGTGCGCCGTATCCGGCGGGGACCATATGTAGGGGCTCGCCCGACGTCGCGGCGATGTCGGGCGACATCGCGACAAACGCCTACACCATCGTTTCCGGAGGCTCTCCGAGCGCCCAAGGCGGCACGAGCCTCTCCTCACCGCTGTGGGTGGGAACCTGGACGAGGGTGCAGGCCGCCGCGTCGAGCAACCTCGGGTTCGCCGATCCCACCATCTACGCGATCGGGACCGGCCACAAGGGCAACTACGCGCGCGACTTCACCGACGTCACGCTCGGGACCAACGGCTATTACCTGGCCGGCACCGGGTGGGACTACGTCTCGGGCTGGGGGGTCCCGAACATCGCGAACCTCACCCAAGACCTCGACGGCACTCTGACCCCAAAGGCCTGAATCAGAGCGCTACGCGCAGACTCGGCGCGCTACGCGCAGACTCAGACGCCGACGCGCAGGCCCAGCTCGTCCAGCCGCCGACTCATCGCGTCGGGCGTGACACCGAACAGGCATGCGATCGCTCGGATGTCCTCGCCGCGAATCGTGATCATGCGGCCGTTGAAGTCCTGGCGCTGCACCTGGATCATGCTCAGGAACCGGCGGAGCAGGTCGCGCTCGGGCCCGCTCACCGCGTTGAGCTTGGAGAGGTCCACGGTCACCTTCTCGTTGCCCTCCCAAGGCCGGAGTTGGCGACGCATACGCCCGGGGCTTTCCCCCTCGCTGTCGCCGTTGGTCTCGCCGTTCGCACCGTGGGCCCAGCGGTCTGCGTTGTCGTCCTGTGGCAGAAGCTGGTCCACCGGCACGTCGTAGAGCTTGGCCAGGCGCTGGAGGCGCGGAACCGAGATCGCCCGCTCGCCGCGTTCGTAGGCCCCGAGCACGGACGCCTTGAACTCCTGGTCCGACATGGCCTCGACCGCCTGGAGCGAGAGCCGCATCTGCTTTCGCACCGCTCGAAGGCGCGAGCCCACGGCCCTGGCGTAGGCAGCCCGAGCAGATTCTTCCTGCTCGTCTTCCTCCTGCAACAACGTCTGGTCGACCATGATCCTCGATCCCTCGCTCAGTTGGCAGCGCGCGCTACCCCCTGATTATTCAGGTACTACAGAAATTACGGACGGATGGTCTGGGACCCCGCGCTTCTCGTGCATCGTGACAGCACGACATGACCCGGCCCGTCGGCACACAGATCAGTCTTGCTCACTCAGCGTGGTATTGCAAGCACCGAAGTCAGCCCTGGCGCCCGGGCCGAAAACCCCAGTTGGCTACCCTTCTTTGCCCCGATTTGGGGTCTCGGCGTCCTCGGGGGCGGCGCCCGCCCCCCTGTCAGGTGACACGATCCGGTCACGCAGGGCACACATTAGGACCCCCGCCGCGACTGCCGCTGTCTCGGCCCGGAGGATTCCCCGCCCGAGCCCGACCAACAGGTCGGCATCGTCACGCTCTGAGTCGTCCCAGCCACCTTCGGGGCCCACGGCGGTGGCGGTGAGGGCTGCGGCAGGCGGTTCGGCCCCGGGTTCCGCCAACGCCAGGCGCCCGGGCACCACCGCCGCTCGCAGCTGCGCCAAGGAGAGCACGCCGCTCAGCTCGGGAAGCCACGCGCGTCGGCTCTGGGCGGCAGCCTCGCGGGCCACCCTCCGCAGCCTTTCGATAGCGCCTTTCTCTCTGCCGCGGTCCCAACGCACTACCGACCGCGTCGAGCGCATCACTGCTATTCGGTCGACGCCGAGTTCGGTGAGCTTCTGTACGACCCACTCGGGCCGTTCGCCTTTGACGGGCACGAAACCTACGACGATCCTCGTCGTGGGAGGCGGCTCGAGAACGAGGGGCCCGTCGGCTTCGAGCAATCGCGAACGAACTGCGGCACCGGAAGATTTTGAGCGGCCCGAGTGGCCCGAGTGGCCCGAGAGATCCGAGTGCCCGGCTTGCACACGGTGCCCGATGAAACGGCAGATCCTCCACCCCCCGGCGCCGTCACAGGCGACAACGACCTCCCCCCGGCCGAGTCGCAGCACGTGGCTCAAGTGGTGCGAGTCCTCCTCGGACAGCTCGAGGTCCTCGAGGTCCTCCACGTAGACCTGCGTGGCCGCCGCCACTGCGGCAGGCCCTGCGAGAGCGCCTCCGCGCAGAGCCGGGGCCTTCAAAGTCGCGCTCGGGCCTCAGCCGAATGCGGAGCGCAAGCGTGACATGAGGCCCTCGTCCGGTGGGGTGATCTCCTCGCCGCGCTCGGCCGCGATCTGGCGGAGCAGCTCCTCTTGTGCCTTGGTCAGCCCGGTAGGTGTGTCGACGACGACTTCCACGAGGAGGTCTCCTTGCCCCCTCCCGCGCACGTGCGGCACGCCCCGGCCGCGCAGGCGGATCACGTATCCGTTCTGCGTGCCGGCCGGCACGGGAATGGTCTCTTCGCCGTCGAGCGTCGCGAACTGCATCGTGGCACCGAGCGCCGCCTGGATCATCGAAACGTGAAGCTGCGCGTGAAGGTCGTCTCCAGATCGCGCGAAACGCTCGTCCTCTTCTACCGACAGGTGCACGTAGAGATCCCCCGAGGGACCGCCACGCGGTCCAGCAGAACCCTTGCCGGACAACCGCATGGTCGAGCCGTGGTCCACGCCCGCGGGCACGGCCAACGGATAGGTACGGCTCTCCACCGTCCGCCCCTCTCCGAGGCAGTCGGTGCAAGGCGAAGGGATCGCCTCACCCATTCCCTGGCACCGCCTGCACGGCGCGCTGGTCACCACCTGGCCAAGGATCGACTGCCGAACTCGGTGTACCTCGCCGGTCCCGTCGCACTCAGCACATCGGATGGCCGTGGTGCCCTTTCTCGCCCCGGATCCCCCACAGGTCTCGCACGACACCGGCAGCTCCACGGTCACGTCGCGCTGAGTGCCGAAGACTGCCTCGGAGAGCGTGAGCTGCAGGACGACCTCGGCATCTGCTCCTCGCACCGGCCCCGTCCTTCGAGAGGCGCCGCCCATCGTCCCGCCGAAGAAGGCGTCGAAGAGACCTCCCAGTCCCGAGCCGAAGAAGGCGTCGCCCGGGGCAGCGTCCATCTGGTCGGGGCCGAAGCGGTCGTAACGGGCGCGCCTCTCCGGGTCGCGCAGCACCTCGTAGGCCTTGCTGACCTCCTTGAAGCGCGCCTCGGCCGCGGGGTCTCCTCCGGTCGAGTCGGGATGCAGCTCGCGCGCCATGCGCCTGTAGGCGCGCTTGATCTCGTCGTCGGTTGCGTCGGGGCGGACGCCGAGAAGGGCGTAGTAGTCAGCGGACAGAGCTCGCACCGCCCTTCGTCCCTCGCGATTTCTTCGACTCGCTCGTCGATTCGCCCGACGGCTCGGAGCTGTGCACCTCTGCGCCACTGGCTCCACGCGCCGCGCTCAACTGCTCACCGAGTTGCTCACCGACTATCTGCACTGCCGCGAGCGCCCGCGGATAGCGCATGCGGGTCGGGCCCAGCACCCCGACGGTCCCGGCGGTCTCTCCGTCGACGAAGACCGGTGACACCACGAGCGCGCACGAGGCCAACGGTTCGAAACCGTGCTCCGCCCCTATCGCGACCGAGAGTCCCCGGTCCAAGATGTCCTCGACCAGCTCGACGACGACGAGTTGCTGCTCGAGTATCGAGAGCACCGATCGCACGGTCTCGACCGCCTCGAAAGCCGAGGCCATCGACGACGAACCTCCGACGTACACGTGCTCGGGCTCGCTCGAGGCATAGAGCCTCGTTAGCCCTTCGCCTGCGACCACCAGCAACGCGTCGAGGGAGGGGTCTCCGGTGGGGGGAACAGACTCCGAACGAGCGAGGGGGCTTCCTCGCAAGTGGCTCGTAATGTGCGATGCGGCTGTGGCGAGGGCATCCTCGGTCATCTCCGCGGGGACCTCGAGAGTCGTCTTCTCGACGGCACCGTCGGAGAGGATCACCACGAGCAGCACCACTCCAGGGGTGAGATGCACGAGCTGGACGGAACGGATCGTCGCTGCCGAATGGCCGGGCCCGACCACGACCGCGGCGTAGTCGGTGAGGTGAGCGAGCAGGCCGCTTGTGCGCCCGAGCAGGTCCTCCACCTCACCGTGCACGTGTGCGAAGAAGCGCCTCACCTCCTGGCGCCTCGCTGCGTCGAGGACACCCGGTCTTGCGAGATGGTCGACGAAGAACCTGTAACCCTTGTCGGTCGGGATCCTGCCCGCGCTCGTGTGCGGCTGGACTAGGTAGCCCTCGGTCTCGAGGGCCGCCATCTCGGCCCGCACCGTCGCCGACGACACCTCGACGCCGGGAGTACCGGTCACGTGGGCCGAGCCCACCGGCTGGGCGGTCTCGACGTACTCCGAAACCACGGCGTTCAAGATCGCCGCCTTGCGGGCATCGAGCCGGTCCTCGGTCTCGTCGCTCGCGCTGGCCTCGCTCTGTTGAACTGTCCTCGATGTCATCGTCGCTGGTCTCTCGGCTTCCCGCCTCCGGCTTCTGGCACTCGATTCTACCGAGTGCTACTCGAGTCCCGTAGGTGGGGACGGCTCGACCAGCTCCATCTGCGCTCGAGGTAGGCCGGCGGCGACCCTGGGTATGCACCCGCTTTCCGTTGGGCACCGCCCGGCATGGAGGCTCGTCACCCGGCAAGTAGCGTTTCTGAGGCATTTGGTGGCGGGCACATGACGACGGCGCGGACATCGAGGGACGCGTTGAGTGACGTGATGCAAGGACCTGGATGGTGGCTCGCCTCCGACGGCAAGTGGTACCCGCCCGACCTGCGCGAGGGCACCTCGGACGATCTGGTTACTCCCGAAGGAGCGACAGGGCCACAGGCAGAGGACTGGTGGCTCGCTTCGAACGGCAAGTGGTACCCACCCGAGCTGCATCCCGATGCGATGTCGGCCGGCGTCGCCGAGGCCTCCTCATCGCCCGAGCCATCGCGAAGCGAGAGCGCTTCGATTGCGAGGCGTTCGTCGAGACTCGGTGTCGATCGGTCAGAGCGCTCCCGCGACCGAACAGCGGGGCGTCCCGAAGACCGCCGCGCGGCGCGACCGGCATCCCGTTCCGCCCCGCGTTCCCAAGTCCGCCGCGCAACGCGATCCGACGCCCGCTCCGCGGCGCGTTCCGATGACGGAGCCGGCGCACGAACCGACCACGAAGAGGCCTCGTTGTTCCGCCGCTATGTCGGCTTCGTCCCCGAGCTCGGTGCGGACCCCGAGATCAGGCCTTCACTCCGCGACCCCCTTCCCGAACCTGCCCTCATCGGATCGGGCACGGACGAAGCAGGTGCGGACGTGGCGACTGAGCCCGTCAAGTTCGGGCGCTCGCGCTCGGGATCCTCGGACGAGGACCTCTTGGACATCGAGTGGGGCGACTGGGAGGCTTGGGAAGCCTCGAAGCCCGACGACACACCGCCCGAGCCTCGGGGACCTCGCCACGCCAAAGGTCGTCGCTGGCTGCGGTGAGCCGTCGTCCGCTTTCCCCGCCCTCGACCTTCGCCTAATTCGTTCAGGCCGGCCCTGTTCAATCCTCGAGGCGGAGGGCGGAGATGAACGCTTCTTGGGGGACCTCGACGCGCCCGATGGACTTCATCTTCCTCTTGCCCTCCTTCTGCTTCTCGAGGAGCTTTCGCTTGCGGGTGATGTCCCCGCCGTAGCACTTGGCGATCACGTCCTTGCGCTTGGCCTTGACCGTCTCACGCGCGACCACCCGACCCCCGATCGCTGCCTGGATCGGCACGTCGAAGAGCTGGCGCGGTATCAGACTCCTTAGCTTCTCGGTCATCCTGCGCCCGTAAGACTCGGCCTGTGAGCGGTGGACCACGGTCGAAAACGCGTCGACCGGGACGTGGTTGATCAGCAGGTCCACTTTCACCAAGTTGGCTGTCTGGTACCCCTCGGGCTCGTAGTCGAGGCTCGCATAACCCTTCGTGCGGCTCTTCAGCTGATCGAAGAAGTCGACCACGACCTCAGCAAGGGGAATCCGGTAGATGAGCTCAACGCGCTCGGGGGACAAGTAGTCCATCCGCTCGAGCTCCCCCCGCCGGATCTGGCAGAGGTCCATCACGCTCCCGACGAACTCCGAGGGGACGATGAGGGTGGACTTCAGCATCGGCTCGTCGACATGGTCGAGGACCCCGGCGGAAGGCATCTCGCTCGGATTGTCGAACCGGACCTCGCTGCCGTCGGCGAGCTTCGCAACATATGCAACCGAGGGAGCAGTGGCGATGAGCGATAGATCGAACTCACGTTCCAGACGCTCTCGCACGATGTCCATGTGCAGCAAGCCCAGAAAGCCACACCGAAAGCCGAAGCCGAGCGCCCCCGACGACTCGGGTTCGAACGTGAAGCTCGAATCGTTCAACCTGAGACGCTCGAGAGCCTCTCGTAGCTCGGTGAGCTCGTCACCGTCGATCGGGTACAACCCGCAGAAGACCATCGGCGTCGGGTCGCGGTACCCGGCCAGTGGCTCGGGAGCCGGCTTCGTCGCGTCGGTGACCGTCTCGCCGGACCGGGCGCTCGCCACGTCCTTGATCCCGGCGATCAGGTATCCGACCTCACCGGGACCGAGCTCGTCGACAGGAACGCTGACCGGGGTGCGGATCCCGATCTCCTCCACCTCTTGGACCGATCCCGCCTGCATGTACCTGACCCTCGCCCGTGAGCGCAGCATTCCGTCCATCACCCGGACGGAGCTCACGACTCCGCGGTACTGGTCATAGGAGGAGTCGAATATGAGCGCCCGAAGAGGCGCCTTCGGGTCTCCCTTCGGCGGAGGTATGCGCGTCACGATCGCATCGAGAAGCTCGGGGACACCTTCGCCTGTCTTGGCCGAGATCCGGAGGATGCTCTCGGCATCGATGCCCAGAACCTTCTCGATCTCCGCGGCGCTGCGATCGGGGTCCGCTGCAGGAAGATCGATCTTGTTCAGCACGGCCACGATCTCGAGGTCGTGCTCGATCGCCTGGTAGGACGTCGCCAGGGTCTGAGCTTGGATCCCCTGAGAGGCGTCGACCAGCAGAACGGCGCCTTCGCAGGCCGCCAGAGACCTGCTCACCTCATAGCCGAAGTCCACGTGCCCAGGAGTGTCGATCAGGTGCAGGACGTGGTCTTTCCACGTGACTCGCACGTTCTGTGCCTTGATCGTGATCCCGCGCTCGCGTTCTATGTCCATGGAGTCGAGGTACTGCTCGCGCATCAGGCGCGGGTCGACCGCCTTCGTCAGCTCGAGGATGCGGTCCGAGAGCGTCGACTTGCCATGGTCGACGTGGCTGATGATCGAGAAATTGCGGAAGTGGTCGGTGCTGAACACGGCTCTTGGAGCGTACCGGCGGACGAGATGCGCCCCGTCGTAGTGGCAGCTCGGCGGAGGTTCGGAACCGGCAGGTACAGCGCATTGCCGGTCAGGCACCGCGTCGAGCCGTCAGGGCGACGAGCTTTGTGCGGAGATCAGGTCCTGGCCAGGGCTGATAAGCTATTCGACTCGTGGCCAACATCCGAAGCCAGATCAAGCGCAATCGCCAGAACGAACGCCGACGCGTGCGCAACAAGTCCGTGCGGTCCGAGATGCGCACCCGGACAAAGAGCGCGATCGGTGCTTTCGAGGGAGGCGTCGAAGACGCCGGCGAAACGCTGCGTCTCGCCGTGAAGCGGATCGACAAGGCGGCCGCCCAGGGCGTCATCCACCGCAACCAGGCCGCCAACCGCAAGTCCCGGCTGATGCGCCGGGTGGGCGCGCTTGCAGCCGCCCACGACTCCGAGAACGCCGGAGACTGAGCCTGTAGGCCACAAGGTTCTCCGAGGGAGGGCTCGAGGTGTCGCTCGCCGCGACGTTCCGGATCACTGCTCCACTTATCGTCATCGGGCTCGTCTCGCTGGTCCTCTTCCTGATCGTCCTCATCGACATACTGCGTCGGCCCGACTGGCAGTGGCGCCAGGCGGGGTCGAACAAGGCGATGTGGCTCGTCCTGGAGATCGCTCTCTTCCTGCTCTTCGGCCCTCTTTCGATAGTGAGCGGCATCGTCTACCTGGCCGCTGCGCGGCCCAAGCTCGTCGCGGCGGAGAGGTCGGGCGACCTGTCGAGCCGGCCCGTCTCCCCATGGGACTCCGGATACGCGGGTGGCGGATCCGGTTACGGGACCTCGGCCCCATACGGGATGCCGCCTGGCAACGGGCCCTACGGGGCGCCCGATCTTCCGTCCCCCTCACCGGGGGGTGGACCACCTCCGTATCCCGGCGCGTCCGGCACTCCGTGGATCCCGGGCAGTCCCGGCGCCTCCGGCGGCCCGGGCGCCGCGGACACAGCACCACCGCCGTTTCCCCCGACGAGCCCGCCGGCGCCGACTGTGTCGCCGGCCGAGGTTGCTCCCTCGTGGCAACCGGACCCGAGCCGCCGCCACGAGCTCCGCTACTGGGACGGAAGTAGCTGGACCGAACACGTGTCGGACGCCGGGACCCAGTCGACGGATCCTCCCGTTCCCTAGATCGAGCCGAGCCGAACCGGTCCGGTCCCTCGCTTCACCGGCTGCCTCGAGTGCCGGCGGATTCTCGGACCGTCAGCGTCGACGCGCAGGCGTCCCGCGCGTCGACTTGCGACCAGCCGGCGCTTGGCGCACGGCACCGAGCCTGTTGAGCCTGCCGACCAGCACCTCGAGCACCATCGGACCCGCCAACGCGGAACGGCCCCGCAAGTCGAGGTCGGCGTCGGCGAGGAGGATCACGGCTCTTCCGAGGCGCGCCGAGCCGAGTTGGCGAGCTTGCTCGAGGGCCTTGCGAGCTGGGAACGTGCTTCGAGATCCGAGGGTGGCCGCGGCCTCCTCTGCGTTCGTCGCCCCCGAGCCGTCCAGCCGCAGCATCGACTGGTAGTGACGGTGGAGCACCGCGAGCACCGCGAGCGGGTGGAAGCCACCTGCGTCGAGCAGCCGACCGAGCGCGAAGAGCGCGCCTGGGGTGTCACCGTCTGCAATCGCGTCGGTCAGCTCCCAGGGAGCTACCGCCCCGGCCTCGCCGAGAAACGGCTCGAGGCGACTTTCGTCGATCGCAGCTCCTTCTCCATACGCCGAAGCCAATGTGTCGAGCAACCCGCGCAGGCGGCTCACGTCCCCACCGAGGTGGTCGCCGAGTCGAGCCGCAGCTCGAGCGTCGATTCGCACCGGGGCGCCCCGGAGCCGTTCCGAGAGCCATTGGGTTCGCGCGCGCCCCGTGCCGACCACCGTGTCGACGACACTTCCCGTCCCCTGCACAGCCTTTACGAGCGCGGCCGGCACTGTGCCGCCACCGGCCGCGAGGACCAGAATCACCCCGGGTACCGGCTGAGACAGGTAGTCCACGATTCGAGCCGCGTCCGCTGCGAGCAGCCGCCCGCAGTCGCGCACCACGACGACACGTCTATCGCTCAGCATCGGCGGAGTCGTGAGGGCGTCGAGCACCGCACCTACGTCTAGGTCGTCTCCCCCGGCAGCTCCGAGTTCTTCAACGACCATGGCCGCGTCGCGTTCCTCGACCAGGGAATCGAGCAGGTCGTGCACAGCTTGACCGACCAGAGACGGGTCGTCACCTCGTACGAAGTAGGCGACCTTGGGCGGAGTCACTGCGCCTCGAGCACGGCCGCGATCGCGTCACAGGCTCTGCGCGTGCCGACCACGTCGTGAGCTCGCACGATCCGGCAACCGAGCGCCACCCCGACTGCGACCGCGCCGATCGACGCCTCTGTCCTGTCGGTTATGCCGAGGTCGAAAAGGACGCCGAGGAACGGCTTGTTGGACGCCGAGAGGAGCAGCGGATAGCCGAGCTCGGCGAGTGTCGACGAGGCGCGCAGCAGCTCGAGCGATTGCGCAGCTGTCTTTCCCAGATCGAGGCCTGCGTCGACGACGATGCGGTCCGCCTCGATTCCCTCGTCGAGGGCTCTCCGGGCACGGTCGGCGAGGAACTCACCCACCTGCGCGACGACGTCGTCGTATTCGGGTTCGGGGTCGGGCACCCTGGGCGCGAGGCGGATGTGGGTCGCCACGACCGCAGCCTGCGCGTCGGCTGCTGCTGCGAGGTAGTCCGGATCGGCGAAGCCGCTTATGTCGTTTCCCATCACCGCCCCCGCGGCGTACGAGGCGCGCGCCACCGACGCTCGCCACGTGTCGACCGACACCGGAAGGCCGATCTTCGAGCACACGGCCTCGACGGTGGGCACGACCCGCTCGAGCTCTTCTTCCTCGCGCACCTCGTCGCCCGGACCTGCTTTCACGCCTCCGATGTCCAGAAGGTCCGCGCCGTCGGCCGAGAGCTGCTCGGCGCGCGCCAGCAACGAGTCGAGGGAGAATGTGGCGCCGCGGTCGTAGAAGGAGTCCGGGGTGCGGTTCAGGATCCCCATCACCAAACAGCGCGTGGTCAGGTCGTAGGTCTGATCACCCAGTCTGAGACTCTGGGCTCGGGGTGCCACGCCTCAGAACAAGCGGGCAGCGAGCTCGCGGCGGTAATGACCGGCGCGAGGATCGTCGGGCCCCAGGGTCTCGAGCAGGTCGAGGAACTCCTGGCGCGCTGCATCGTCCTCCTTGACCCTTCCGAGCAGCTCCTCCAGCATCGCGTCGACGCCGTCTGGGGGGACCTCCACCTGCGACCCCGCGAGACGGGCCTCGGCGGCGAGCTGCCTCGTCTCGGGAGTCTCGGGAATGCGCGCGAGAAGCTGAAGCGCCTCGTCGGCCTCGCCTCGCCCGACGAGCAGCCTGCCGAGCGCGACGATCGCGCCGAGATGATCGGGCTCGAGCTCGAGTGCACTTCGAAGAGAAGCCTCGTCACCGGCCGCCACGAGCTTGTCGGCTTCAGTAGGTGCGGGCGCCAGGCGAGACACGAACGTCTCCACCTGGTTCTCGGGTATCGCTCCGACAAACGCGTCGACGACCTTTCGATCTTTGAGGGCATAGACGGCGGGGATCGACTGGACGTTGAAAGTGGCCGAGATCCGGGGGTTCTCGTCGACGTTGACCTTCACGAGCTCCACCGCGCCACCGGTGGCGGCGACCACCTTCTCGAGGATGGGACCCAGTGTGCGGCAAGGACCGCACCACGGAGCCCACAGGTCGACCACGACCGGGACTTTGTCCGATCGCTCTATTACCTCGGTCTCGAAAGTGGCGTCGGTGACGTCGATCACCCACAGGACCTTACCGGCCGAGAAGGCGAGAAGCGGTCCCCTGCTCGCAAAGCCACGGTCAGCACTAGCGTGCAAGTCCGTGAATTCCGAGACGACGGCAGCCGAAGGATCGGGCGCCACGCCGAACGGGTCAAAGGGGCCGGAGGGGATAGCCCAAGGCGCGGTGCAAGATTGGCTCCTCGCGAACGTGCCCGGGGTACAGCCGCCCGTGAGCTTCGAGCTCATCGCGGGCGGTCGGTCGAACCTGACCTTCAAGGTGACCGACAGCGCGGGCAACCGTTATGCACTTCGCCGACCACCGCTGAGCCACGTCCTGCCGACGGCTCACGACATGTCACGCGAGTACAGGGTGATCACTGCCCTCGGTGACACACCTGTGCCCGTCCCGCGTACGTACGGCCTGTGCGCCGACGAAGAGGTGAACGGCAGACCCTTCTACGTGATGGAGTTCGTCGAAGGGCACATCGTCCGCGACGCGCAGGTTGCCGAAAAAGCCCTCGACGAACCGGCGCGCGCACGTGCCGGAGAGTCGATGGCACAGACGCTCGCCGCGCTCCACGCTGTCGACGTCGACGCCGTAGGTCTCGGTGACTTCGCGAAACGCGAGGGGTACATCGAGCGTCAGCTCCGCCGTTGGTACCAGCAGTTCGCCAACTCCCAGGTAGAGGGCGTCGACACGGCGTCGATCGTCGGGACCGTCCACGACATGCTCGCCTCGGCCATCCCGCCCCAGGAGTCGACGGCGATAGTCCACGGCGACTACCGGCTCGACAATGCGGTCCTCGGCGAGGACGGCGAGGTGTTGGCCGTCCTCGACTGGGAGCTCTGCACCGTCGGCGACCCGCTCGCCGATGTCGGCCTGCTGGTGGCGTACTGGAACGAGCTGGGCGCGGCTGCGGGCC
>DAIQQK010000278.1:0-2037 GCA_036786835.1 Acidimicrobiales bacterium
GTGGCCGTAGAACGTGTCCACAGCCTAGCCTCGCCGGGCAAAGGGACGGAAGGGCGTTTCAGCGTGTGCGCGAACGGCACCGTCGAAGGGTGTTCTTCACCGCTCATCCGTCATCTACCCAAAGTTTCCGCCATGCCGGACAACAGCGCATGGCCTGGTTCGCCGGTAGGTGGGACAGCTCGGTACTTTGCAGGCAGTCCGGCTTGGCGGGGATTTTCGATCAGAGGCAATACTGTGAGCCTGTGTCGGACCTATGGCGAGGGGCGAGTCAGGCGTCCCAGAGATTCGCGGCACAGGCTCTCGATTACGATCGATTTCGACCCCGATATCCCGAGGGCGTGTTCGACGACATCATGCAAATCGCCGAGCTTTCTGTTGGGGCAGCAATGATTGAAGTGGGTGCGGGTACCGGGATCGCCACCGAATCGCTCGTAAACCGTGGTCTCGAGGTGACCGCCATCGAACCCGCTGCCGAGATGGCTGCCGTTGCAGAAGCAAAGCTGGGCCACCGGGCCCAGTTCTTTGTGGGTCGGTTAGAAGATTATTCGGCAGGGCACTCCGTGGAATTGGTTGCGTCGTTCAATGCCTGGCACTGGATCCAACCTGAGGTTGCGCTTGACCGAGTGGCAGAACTGATCGAACCGAGCGGATTCCTTGCCCTCATTTGGACAGAGGTGATCGCATGGGGCCAGGAACCTTTCGAAGAGCGATTGACCGAGGCCTTCGGCTCTCCGTGGGTAAAGCGCCTTGAACATGTCGACGGTTCGATGCAGCCCATTGGTGACGACGATCGGTTCGATGACTTTCAAGTACGTCATCACCCGTTCAGACGCAGCCTCGACGCCGAAACCTTCGTCGCGGTGACCAAGACCTATGGGGGTCACCGAACCGATCAACAATACAAAGTGATCAAGAGGATCATCGATAGCGAGTTTGGGGGAGCGGTGGAGAAGGTAGAGGATGCCGCCCTGTACATCGCGCAGCGTCGCTGATCAATGGGAGGTCGCCCTGCTCCCATTCGCTGGCTAGGGGTGCGATGGGATCTCACTGTGACACCGTCAGCGTCACGCTGGACTGCTGCGCAACTGTGCTCCCGGCGGCCGGCGCCTGGTCCGTAACTGTCCCGGGAACCGCGGATCCGTTAGTCTTCGTGACGAAGCGAACGTCGAGGCCTGCCGCACTCAGTGCTGCCTGCGCTTGCGCCTGGGATTGCCCGATGACGTTCGGCACCGTTACGGAGACTTGGGTCCCGGTAACCGTGAGGCGCACTTGCGTTGTCGGCTCCACTCGCGAACCGCCAGCTGGACTCTGCTCCACCACCGTCCCGACTGGCTCGGTGCCCGATACGTAGGTCAACGTGTAGCTGAGTCCCGTGGTGACGAGTTGCTGAACGGCTGCAGAGACGTTCTGGCCGGCAAGGGATGGGACGATCACCACTCCGGCCGGGGTGGTCGTTGATCCAGAGCCAGAAGGCGAAGTCTGGGGTGGAAGGAGGTTGCTCTGAACAGAGCCATTGCCGCCGCTGCTGAATGCCCCGAGAAGGGCAGCGAGGCCAACTCCGACCACGATCAGCACGACGACAGCTGCTGCACCCACCAGAACCGGCTTTCGCCCGCGCATCGGCGGCCGTGGTCCTTCCTCGCCTGCCGCCGAAGCAGCGATCTCTTCGGGTGTCCCGAGGCGTTCAAGAATGTCGCGGACTGCGGCCTCGCTCTGAGCCGGGAGTGCGGACCGGGCGGTCGCTATGTGCTCGGAAACCTGATCAATGATCTGGCGACGGTCGGCAGGTGGCAGCCCAGCCAGCGAATCTGAGAGCTTCGCGAGGTAGTCGCCACAGAGTGCGTCAAGATCAGCATCGTCGGTCATGCTCGAACCTCCTCACGCCAAGATGGCGTCCACGGTGGTGCGGAACCGGTCCCATTGAGCGCAGAACGTTTTGAGAGCGACCCGGCCGTCCTTCGTGATTCGGTAGTAGCGCCGAGGTGGCCCATTGGGGGACTCCTCCCATGTCGCATCGATCAGACCTTCGCGATGAAG
>DAIQQK010000152.1:0-3151 GCA_036786835.1 Acidimicrobiales bacterium
ATAATCTACTTGCAACCCTTGACTTTCTAGTGGTTCTACTTTATAAAATAAAGCCACCACCGTCGAACCAGACCCCCGGAGGAGGTGGCAGATGCATCCCGAAGTGTTGCGATCTTTGGCTCTTCAGCGCACCCGCGATCTGCGGGAAGAGGCGGCCAACCGAAGGCGCTCGAGGGGCGCGAGACCGCTGCAGGTCAAGGCGGCCTCAACCCCGGGTCGGTGGCTGATCTTTGGGGTCCGCCGAGCAGCCGAACCATCCCCAGTGCCGAACACCCTCCCTGCGGTGGCAACGAAACCCGGCCCCACACCGATGGGCATCCGGGCTACGTCCACAGCGACCTTCCTGAACCGAAGTGACCAGATGGAAAGGAATGCATCATGACCATGTCGACCGAAGCACAGCGAGGGCGAAGCCGACTTGCTGTCCTCGTCGCGCTGAGCCTGGCGGCATTCATCATCAGCCTCGACGTCACGATCGTGAACGTCGCCCTCCCCACCTTGGTCCGCACACTTGGTGCTACCACCACCCAGCTGCAGTGGGTGGTCGACGCTTACAGCCTCGTGTTCGCGGCGTTCGTTCTCGCGGCGGGCAGTCTGAGTGACCGCCAGGGCCGGAAGGGCACACTGCTCGTCGGTCTGGCCGTTTTCGCATCGGGCAGTCTGGCCGGGGCGCTGGTCGACACGACGACTGAGCTCATCGCAGCTCGCGCGGTCATGGGTCTTGGCGCCGCCCTTATGTTCCCGTCCACCCTCTCGCTCCTGGTGAACGTCTTCACCGAGCGCGGCGAACGTGCCAAGGCCATCGGGCTCTGGGGTGCCACAACGGGAGTGGGGATCGCCATGGGTCCAATTGTGGGTGGTTGGCTTTTGGAGCACTTTTGGTGGGGAAGCATCTTCGGGTTCATGACTGGCGTCGCCTTCGCCATTGGACTCCTCGTCGCCTGGGCAGTTCCCAGCTCCCGGGATCCACTGACTCCACCAGTCGACTGGCGAGGCTTTGGGCTTTCGTCGGTTGCCATGGCTGTCCTCATCATTGGCGTCATCGAGGCTCCGGACTGGGGATGGGGATCGACTGCAGCCATCTCGACCATGACGGCGGGCGTGATTCTTCTGGCCCTTTTTGTCCTCTTCGAGCTCCAGACCGATCACCCGATGCTTGACGTGTCGCTGTTCCGCAATCCTCGGTTTAGCGCGGCGAGCGGATCAGTGGCGATCTCGTTCTTCGTTCTCCAGGGATTCATCTTCTTGGTCACTCAGTACTTTCAGTTCATTAAGGCTTTTAGCCCGCTCAGCACCGGAGTCCGCCTCCTGCCGGTCGCGAGTGCTGTCGCAGTCACCTCTGTGATCGGCACCAAGCTGGCAGTTCGAATCGGCAACAAGGTGATCGTGGCCGCTGGCCTGCTGTCCTTCGCGACGGGACTCTTGTGGACTGCCGCCGTATCGGCGTCGACCTCCTACACCACGATCATCTTCCAGATGCTCTTCCTCGGCGCGGGCATGGGACTGACGAGCGCTCCAGCAACCGAGGCGATCATGGGTGCCGTTCCCAAAGACAAGGCCGGCGTGGGCTCGGCGGTCAACGACGCTACTCGCCTATTCGGAGGGACCCTCGGTGTGGCCGTGATCGGTAGCATCGCCGCCTCTCTCTACTCGAGCCGACTCGCCTCGACCGCGCCGGCCCATCTTCCGGTGCGGGCCATCTCTGCGGCAAAGGAGTCGGTCGGTGGTGCGATCATCGCGTCACGCAGTTTGACCAGTGCTGGCCTTCCCCACGCAGGAAGCGCGCTGGCCAGCAGCGCAAGCGGAGCGTTCTTGCACAGCCTCGCAGGCGGCTGCGTGGTGACAGCTGGAGTGGCTGTGACCGGAGCGGTGATGGCCGCACTCTTCCTGCCAGCCCGACCAGAGAGTGAACGCTCAGAGCAGGCAGCGTCATCTTCCGATGTGGCCCTTGAAATGGTCCGATACCCCAAGGAGCGAGTTGAAGCCGAATCGGCCCAGCCGCTCAGCATCCCTCTCGTGCCTGCACAAGGAGAGGCCCGATGACTTCAGACCTGGATGACGGCCAAAAGATCCCAGCACGCCGAAAGGACACCAATACCATGACATTCACCGCTGCTCGAAACGAGAGGTCACATCTCTCCGGTAGCCACTGGTACCCAGGCCGTGGCCGCTGCCGGCTTCGGGCCGCTGCAGCAATGATATTGATCACCGTGACCGCGATGGTCGCGGCGACGATCGCCATCGCAGCACCCGCATCGTCCGCACCGGCACCTACCGCACCGGCCTCCACCAAGCTGGTGTGGATCCCAAGCGCCGGGTACCGGATCGCCGCTTACGTTCATCCTGGTCGCGGTCCCGCGATCGTGCTCAGCCATGGCTTCCCGGACAACCACCATCTGTATGACAGCGTTGTGCCGCTGCTCGGAGGGCGTGAGGTCGTGACCTTTGATTTCCTCGGGTGGGGTCGGTCGAGCAAACCGGCCCACTACTCCTACACCTTCGCTGGCCAGGAAGAGGATCTAAACGCCGTGATCCAAGGCCTCCACCTCGGCCGGGTTGTCCTCGTGGCACACGACGCCAGCGTGCCGGCGGTGCTCAACTGGTCTCTTGATCACCCCGGTCACGTCGCGTCGATCATCCTCTCAAACGGCTTCTACGCCCCTGTGGCGGGATCCGGACCGCCCACTCTTGCCGGCATCTTCGCGTTAGGTCAGTGGCCGATCACGGCTTCGCTCGGACCGCTTCCCCCCGGCACCGCCTACGGACTCAACACTCTGATGAACGGACTGTCCAACGATCCCCGCCTTCTAGATGATCTGCTCACTTGGCAGGAGTCGACTTTCTTTGCCAACCGCTCAACTGCTCGAAAGTTCATTCCCCTCTTCACCCAGCAGTTCCTCGCCAAACCCAGCACTCTGGAGCCGCTTCGCTCGTTCGCGGGCAACCTCTTCTCGGCAGTGACGAACGATGCTGCCCGCGTCCCGAGCCTCAAGTCCCTCGCCGTCCCTGTTCACATCGTCTGGGGCGCCCGGGATCCCAACCTCAATCTGAGCGTCGCCGATGCGCTTCATCAGGAAATTCCGAATAGCACGCTCACCATCTTCCCCAACGCGCATCACAACCTGATGCTGGACGATCCAACACAATTTGC
>DAIQQK010000152.1:3251-7005 GCA_036786835.1 Acidimicrobiales bacterium
CCATCTTCCCCAACGCGCATCACAACCTGATGCTGGACGATCCAACACAATTTGCGGCAATAGTCAGATCCGCCGTATCCGGATAGGAATTGGCACAACCGACGACTCAACTCGGTCCAGCGCAAGAACGCTAATCACGCGACCGTGCACGGTTTGATCTGAAACGGCGCGGTGATGACGGCTGCAGCCCACGTCATTCTACCGGCTACTTGTTCAAGGTCTTTCTTCCGTCACAGCCCACGTTCCTCGACACCCATGCCCTCTTTTCGCAGCGGAGGAGCTGAAGCCGACTCGGTCTAGCCCCTCGCCATCGAATCGTGTCGACACCCAACCTGCACGAACGGCAATATCCCAACACCCCGAAAGGACACCAATACCGTGACATTCACCTCAGAGACCTTTGGGCTCACGCAAAGGATGGCCGCGGCCAGTTCACGGCGCCCTCGCCGCACTCTCGCCATCTGGGGTCTCTTGGTCTTGGTGGCTCTTGTGCTCATCGGAACGTCGCTCAAGGGTTTGACAACGGGTGCCCACGTGGTGGGCACCACGCAGTCCAGCCAGGCCGAAGCCCTGTACAGCGAGGTCGTCGGGTCCGCAAACCACAAGCCGACTGATGTCATCGTGGTCAGCTCCAAGAGCTCGACCGCCAGCGATCAGAACTTCAAGGCACTGGTCGGACGGCTCGAGGCGAAGGTAGGAACCAGCCCGGGCATCACCAATGTCGTGGCCAATCTCGACACGGACAACACGCTTGTGTCACCCAACCGGCACGCCGCTCTGATCTCACTGACGGCAGCGACCGACACCGACATCAAGCCCGTCGTGCGCGCGGTCCAGTCGGCAAATGGCAGCGGTGGGTTCTCCGTGGCCGTCACCGGAGTCCATACCGTGGGCAACGACTTCAACACCCTGTCGACCAGCGACCTCCGAAACGGGGAGCTGGACTTCGGCCTGCCGATCTCCATCGTTGTCCTCTTGCTCGTGTTCGGAGCGGTCGTTGCCGGGCTGATGCCGATGCTGATGGCACTGCTGTCGATCATCGTCGGGCTCGGGATTGCGACACTCGTCGGTGAGGAGTTCCACCTGTCGGTCTTCATCATCAACATGATGACCGGCATGGGCCTGGCGCTCGGGATCGACTACTCCTTGTTCATCGTCTCCCGTTTCCGGGAGGAAAGGGCCGGCGGATTCGACAAGGAAGCAGCCATTCAGCGGACGGCGGCCACCGCCAGTCGAGCCGTGCTGTTCAGCGGCACAACGTTCGTGATCGCCCTCTTGGGCATGTTCTTGGTGCCTACGAACCTCCTGCGCAGCATGGCCGCTGGGGCAGTGATCGTCGGGGTCGTCTCCGTCGCCGCCGCCCTCACCCTCCTTCCGGCGATGCTGCACCTACTCGGGGATCGTGTGAATTCCCTGCGCCTGCCCTTTGTGGGGAAGCGTCTCGGGAGCACGGATTCCGGCGAGTCCAGGATCTGGCGAACTTTCATCGAAGCAGTTCTGCGCCACCGCGTCGTCATGTTGACCCTGACCGTCGGCGTGCTGGTCGCGTTAGCGGTGCCCCTCCTCGGGATCCATATCGGTCAGAGCGGCGTGGCAACCCTTCCCAACAATCTCCCGTCGAAGCAGGGTTACGTCGCCGAGCAGCACTACTTCCCCAACCAGGCTCCCTACCCGGTCGAAATTGTCGCCGACGGTGGAGATGCCGGCACCCGGGGGGACTTGTCGAAGCTCGAAGCAGTCCTCGCCGGCGATCCGCGGTTTGGGTCGGGCACCATTGAGGCGTCTGCCAACGGCACGGTCCTGGCGCTGACCGTTCCGATACGGGGTGACGTTGTCTCGAGCCAGGACGTGGCCGCAGTGCGCCAGCTGCGCAGTGATGTCATTCCGTCGATATTCGCAGGCTCCCACGCCCACGTCTACGTCGGGGGGCAGACGGCCGAGACCGCCGACTACTTCAGCGCCGTCTCGGCACCCACTCTCTACGTGTTGTTGTTCGTGCTGGGCCTCAGCTTCATCCTGTTGTTGGTGGCCTTCCGGTCCCTCGTCATCGCCCTCGTCTCGATCCTGCTCAATCTCCTGTCGGTCGGGGCTGCGTACGGTCTCTTGACCCTGGTCTTCATCCACGGGGTTGGCGCAGGCTTCTTCGGCTTCCAGAAGGTGACCGCCATCGACGCCTGGGTGCCGCTGTTCCTATTTTCGGTGCTCTTTGCCCTCTCCATGGACTACCAGGTATTCCTGATGAGCCGGATAAAGGAACGCTATGACGAGACGGGCTCGACCACGGAGGCCGTCGTTGGCGGTGTGGCCTCGACGGCCAAGATCATCACGGGGGCCGCACTCATCATCGTGGTGGTGTTCTCCGGGTTCGCCCGCGGCCAACTCGACATGTTCCAGCAGATGGGATTTGGGGTGGCGGTGGCACTTCTCCTGGACGCCACCCTCATCCGCTCCATCGTCTTGCCGTGCACGTTGAGCTTGCTGGGCGAGCACAGTTGGTACCTGCCTCGCTGGCTCAACTGGCTGCCGCGAGTCGAAATCGAGTCGCCACAGATCGCTCCTGCTAAGACCGATGACGCGGAGCGAACCCTCGTTCCGGCTGCGCTGTAGTCGACGGACCGTCACGCGACATCCGCACACCTGGCGTTCTCTAGCAAAACGTGATCAATGAGATACCTGATGTCGTTGCCTTCGAAAGGATCGACCGGCGCCATCCGGCTTCGCCACCGGTCAGGTACGGCTCGCTTCGGACTCGTCGGGACCTCTCTCCGCTGGGACACTCCGCTTGCTTCCCTCGGCGTCACCATTAGCGAGGCCGATTACTGGTTCTTTGGTGAGTGCGGCCAACTCGCCTACGACAAACCACGTAGCGCTCAACGGTGCATCGTGACCTTCTGGGGATCCCACTTCAGGCCTCTGAACAGGCCCTTTGTGGAGGTGAAGGGACTCGAACCCTCGGCCTCTGCGTTGCGAAAGTATGGTTCTCAGTGTTTTGACCAGGTTCTTTTCGAGGACCTTCCTGGTAGCAGCGTTGCGGTCCCCTCAGGTCCCCTCACGATCCCTCCGCTTCCCTCTCGATAAGGTCACGTAAGGTCACGCCGGACGGGCCTCTGTTGGACCTGCCCGCGGATCGGTAGTCACGTCCGATCGGCAGGCTCTCGCAAGCCCGCGCGAATGGCTCCGGTGACCCAGTTGACGACGATCACGTTCCTCGGCGAGCGACAGGACATCAACCACCCTGATGCGGCGGGTGCTGGTTGCCGGCAGACGACGGAACGATAAACCCACCGCCGATCTGGGCTACCGAGGTGGCCGCGTGAATCAATGGATAGCCTGAACATCATGTCTGCGACGAACGACCCGAGGCTCGACACGGCGATCGAGGGCGCCAAATCGGTATGGCTTCCGATTCTCCTTGAGAGCTACCACATCCCAGAAGTGGTGGGAGTGGACACGGCCATCGTGGCCATCCTGCACGATGTCGAGGCCTACCTGGCACCCTCGGAGATCGACCCCGACAATCAGCCGGCGGCCGCCCGGCAGATCCTGGCGGCCACACTCGAGCTGCTCGCTTCGCACGTCCTCGACGCCTGCTTTCTTCCCGCCGATCTCAACGGTTCGACCGAAATCAACCCCGTCGCCCGCGTCGTGTCCCAGGCCGGTGTAACGGCGAAGGCTGAGGAGAGCACAAGGGCGATCAATGACGCCGCTGAGTCCATCGTGGCGAGGGTTCTCCATCAAATCCAGGATCCGCGTC
>DAIQQK010000153.1:0-6992 GCA_036786835.1 Acidimicrobiales bacterium
GAAATCGGGCGCTCTGCTGTGCACGGCGCCGGACGACGAGGGCTCTACTGCAGTGGAGCTGGCCTTGTCCAAAGCCTCGGGAGGGATCGGTGCCGACCGGGTCTTTCTTGTGGCTGGCGGCTCTTCGAACCAGCCGGTGGAGTTGGCAGCTCGCCTGGCACGCGACCGGGCGACGATCGTCGACATCGGCAAGTGCAGGCTTGATCTGCCCTGGAACGACTACTACGAGAAGGAACTCGAGCTTCGGTTTTCCCGCTCATACGGACCCGGCCGCTATGACCCCAGATACGAACTTGACGGAGTCGACTATCCGGCCGGCTACGTGCGCTGGACGGAGCGACGCAATCTCCACTGTTTCGTCAACGCCGTGGCTAGAAAGGAGATCGATCCCGAACCGCTCATCGCCGGGATCTTCCCTCTTGGCGACGCACCGAACGTCTACGAGCAGCTCGGCTCTGGCGTGTTGCAGGGCGTCGGCTTCCTCTTCGAGTATGACGTGCCAGACGAGGCCGATCCTGACGCTCCGACCCACGGTCAGGCGAATGCGCAAGCGGTGGCTCGTCAGCAGACCACGACTGCACCATCGCGTGCCATTCGGAGTCGCCGTGAGGGACCCCGGGACGGCACCATGGGGGTCGGGTTCGTCGGTGCCGGGAACTACGCGTCGTCGATGCTGCTTCCCCATCTCGTGAAGCAGCCGGGGATCGAGCTGGCCCGCGTTGCCACCCGCCGTTCACTCTCAGCTGTCAACGCCCAGCGCAAGTTCCAGTTTCGCGATGCCGGCACCGATCCGGAAGCCATTTTTGAAGACCCACGTATCGATGCAGTGTTCATTGTCACACGGCACAGCGCGCATGCGGACCTGACGTGCCGCGCACTCGAGGCAGGAAAAGCCGTGTTCGTCGAAAAGCCACTGGCTCTGACAAATGACGAGCTCGAACGCATTCTCGCCACGGTCGACGAGACTGGCAACGACAGGGTCATGGTCGGCTTCAATCGTCGATTCTCCCCACTCCTCGTGGAGATGCGAGGCCGCTTCGGTCAGCCAGCCGAGCCGACCAACGCCCGTTACCTGGTCAACGCAGGACGTCTGGCGTCGGACAGCTGGTATCGGGACAACGAACTCGAAGGCTCTCGTTTCGTGGGAGAAGGTGGGCACTTCGTCGACACGATGAGTTGGTGGATCGGTAGCGATCCAGTCCAGTTCATGACGATGGCAGCTGGCGGCCCCGACGAAGTGCAGGTGAGCCTTCGTTACAGCGATGGGTCGTTGGCGACGATCACCTATCTGACGAGTGCGCACCGGCGTTTTCCCAAAGAGACCTTTGAAGTCTCGAGTGCTGGGCGGACAGCCCGGCTTGACAATTTCAGGCGGACCACTGTCTGGGCAGGTCCGCGCGCTCACGTCCGTCGACACTTCGGGCCTCCGGACAAGGGTCAGTCCGGCGAAATCAAGGCCTTCCTGGAAGCCGTGCGTGTCGGTGGACCGATGCCGATTTCCCTGGAATCGCTGGCCATCACTACCCGCGCCACTCTGGCTGTTGCAGCGTCGACTGTCGCAAGCAGCACGCCGCAACAGTTATGACAGTCGGGTGTGCGCCCTTGAAGGGCGTCGGCATCGCTCGATCATGAATTCGGTCGAGCTCGAATGGCGGCTCCTGCGATTGTCGAAGATGTCCGCCTCCGAGGTGCGATGGCGGATCTCCGACCACGTGAGGCGCAAACGGTGGGCGTCCCAGCAGATCGCGCCCGAGTTCTCCCCCCAGTCGTGGACGCTCGATCCCTCCACGCGCCACGAGGCACCCTGGGATTCGGCTCGGGACGGGTCGTTTCGGACTTTTGCCTCGGAGGAAGTGCTGCAGGCTGTTCCGGACGATGCGCGTCGAAGCGTCATTGAAGCGGCCGACGAGATACTGGCCGGGCAGTGGCAGCTCCTCGGTTCTGTACGTCGGGACATGGAGGACCCGGACTGGTTCTTCGATCCGGTGACCGGAAGGCGGGCACCTCAGGTCGACTATTGCTTCAAGGTCGATCATCGATCCGAGGACATTACGGGAAATGTGAAACAGATCTGGGAACTCTCGCGCATGCACCACCTGACGGTGCTCGCGGCAGCCTTCAGCCTCTCCGGCGACGAACGCTATGCCACACGCGCCGCATCTCATCTCCGCTCCTGGTGGGCTCAGAACCCTTTCCTCTCCGGCGTGCACTGGACGAGCGGAATCGAGGCAGGGTTACGGCTGGTCAGCTGGGTCTGGGTAAGACGACTGCTCGATGGGTGGGCGGGCGCCGCCGAGCTCTTCGAGCGAAACGAGGTGGCATGTGCTCAAATCTGGTGGCACCAGCACTATCTTGCGTCCTTCCGCAGTCGAGGCTCGTCTGCGAACAATCACGTCATCGCCGAGGCTGTCGGCCTCCTGGTTGGTGCGCTTGCCTTTGACCTGTTCGCGGAGAGTCCCCGCTGGGCCGAAGAGGCCGCACAAGTTCTAGAGCACGAGCTGAAGAGCAACACATTCCCGAGCGGCGTCAATCGAGAGATGGCCTTCGACTACCACGGCTTCGTCGCCGAGTTGGCAGTGGTTGCGGCAGCCGAGGCAAGCTGGGCCGGCCGTCCTCTGTCGCGAGATCTCTGGGCCCAGCTCTACCGCATGTTCGACGTCGTCGCGGCCACGGTGGATGTGAAGCTGCGCGCTCCGCGCCATGGCGACGGGGACAACGGTAGAGCTCTGGTCCTCGATCCTCCCACTGTTGAACGGTGGTCGGGCCTCCTTGCCATCGGCGAGGCCCTGTTCGACTCTCCGGGATGGTGGCCGAGGGTGGGACCGACGGTGATGAGCACCCTCCTGGCGTCCATGGCTGGCCGTCATCCCGCCGTTGGCCCGAGCCGTCGTCCGAGCCATTATGACGACGCCGGCCTGACCCTGTTGCGGAGTTCACCATCCGACGGCGAAGAGATTTGGTGCCGATGCGATGCAGGCCCACACGGCTTTCTGTCGATCGCTGCCCACGCTCACGCTGATGCTCTCGCGGTCGAGGTGCGCTACGACGGGGTGGATGTCCTGGCCGATCCGGGTACCTACTGCTATCACGGTGAACCCCGCTGGCGCAGCTATTTTCGATCGACCTTGGCTCACAACACCATGGAGGTGGGCGGCAACGACCAGTCGACCCAGGGCGGCCCGTTCCTCTGGACACGTCAGGCCCGGAGCAGATTGATCGAGTTGGAGAGCGCAGGCGGGGAAATCGTCGCGTGGTCCGCAGAGCACGACGGCTACCGATCGCTCACCCCACCTGTGCACCACCGCAGATCGGTACGTCTGGCGAGCCGACTTCGGAAACTCGAGATCATCGACCGTCTCGAGACGACAGGAGGACACGGCCTTCGGCTGGCGTTCCACCTCGGCCCCGACATCGATGCCCGGATGATCGGGCAGAATACTGAGCTCAGCTGGCGAGATGGCGCTTCCACGCGAAACGCCACGCTCTTCTTGCCAGACGGACTGTCTTGGTCGCTCCACAGAGGTGAGACCGACCCCGTCCTCGGATGGTATTCCCCGCATTTCGGTGCGAAGCAACCAGCCTGGGCTGTCATCGGACAGGGAACATGCACTCGTACCGGCTTGGACACTTATACGACGGCGCTCCAATTCCATGCGTGAGTTGAGAGACCCTTCTCCTGCTGCAGAAGGGTCATGCTCGTTCAAGTATCTGTACCACCCTGGCCTGCTCTAACTGAAGGTGACGCACCTGGTGAAGACGCTCTGATGGCCATGCGTGCGGGAACCACCCGCTCTTTGGGCTCCGGCCATTCCTTGTCTTCAGCGAGGGCAGACGTCCAGACCCACTTGCGCATGGCTCTGAATCTCCTCACCGACGACCCCGGTCAGCCGTCCGGAGCTCACTGGTGCTGGACGCGAATTGTGCCGGAGATGGCCAACCGGCTGCTACCGGGTGAAGAGCTCCACCTGATGCTGAGCCCATCCGCTCGGCGCTATTTCCCTGACTACGGGGATGCCGTTCGCTACATCACCTTCCCCTGGTCGAACGAGCGTCGTATCTTGCGAACGGCGAGCGAACATCTCGTCACACCCTTTCGGCTTCCCGTCCGTCACATCGACCTGCTCAGCACTGCTATCGCCCCTCTGGTGAACCCTACGCGTTCATTGGTCATCCACATGAAAACAATGCACGCGTTCACGGTTCCGGAGACCCTCGGTATCGGTCCTCGGACGTACCGCCGCCTGAACTACCAACGGTCGGTCCGCCTGGCTGACGCGGTCATCGTGAATTCCAACAGTCTGCGTGCCGAGATCGACCAATACCTACAGGTCGATCCCCGAAAGGTCAGTGTGATCTACGAGGCGGTCGATCACGACATCTTCAAACCAGACGACCGTGACGCAGCTCGCGCGCGCGTGGCGCCGTTCGGGATTTCTCGGCCATTCGTGCTGTTCGTATCGTCCCTATGGCGCTACAAGAACGGTGACGGCCTGCTGCGTGCTTGGAAACTTGTCCGCCACGAGCTCGCGGGCCGCCAACTTGTCATAGTCGGAGCTGAGCGCGACCAAAAGTACTCGGCCGAGTTGCACCAGCTGGCCGCCGAGCTCGGCATCGCCGACGACGTCGTCTTCGTCGGTGGTGTCCCGAACGAGGAGACGGTCCACTTCTACCGAGCAGCGGACCTCTTGGTGTACCCCTCGTTCAATGAGACCTTCGGGTTGCCGATTCTCGAGGCGATGGCGTGTGCCTGCCCGGTCGTCACATCCAACGTCAGCTCTATGCCCGAGATTGCCGGTGGGGCAGCCGTCCTCACGGACCCTCACGATCCGAGCGCAATCGCCCGATCGATCCTTGAGGCCACGGGTTCCGAAGTGCCCAGGCTTCGAACCGAGGGGCTCCGTCGGGCCCAGCAGTTCACCTGGGGTGCAACCGCCGAGGCGACTCTGAACGTCTACCGTCAAGCCGCCGAGCGGCGACAGCGATAAGGAACCTACGAATGCTGCTCGGGCGACTCGTTCAGCGGACGCCAGGCTGATGAGTGGGGTGACACCATGAGCAGAAACTCGGTATTTCTGATGAGTCGCTTCCGAACAGCTCCTACGGCAGGTCGGCGGTGCGTTCCCTCAACCGATCGGCGAGTCCAGGACTGCAATAGCACTATGGCAGTCGTTGCGGCGGCACTTGTCAGCACGTCCGCGGCCGCTGCACCTGTGACCCCGTAGGCAGCGGCCAACACACTCACGGCTGCGACGGCGAAGGCCAGCCTCCCCAGCTGGACAATAAACAGCGGCCGGACTCGGCGCGTGGCGGTCAAGGTGATGATCGGACCAACCGTCAAGGCCGAGATCACAATGGAGATTGCAAACAGTCGTGCACACGGTGCGTACTTGACGAAATCGGGGCCGTACAGCAGCTTAAGGAGCGTCGGCGCGGCCACGAGGACTGCAATACCACAGGCGACTGAAGCCGCAAGCCCCGCCCCGGTTACGAATCTGGACACCCTGGCCATACCTGCCCAACCGCGTTCGGCAAGCTGTCGGGTCGCTTCAGGCAGGCCGAAGCTTCCCCCGGCATTGACGACCAGAGTCGTCGGCCCGATTACCAGTCCCTGCGCCGCCTTCAAACCTCCGAGGGCGGCCGGGCCAAGCATGACGCCCGCAACGATGAGATAGAGCTGGCTTGCCCCCCAACTGGCGGCACGCTCGCTGGCCAACCACCGACTCATGGGCCAACGAGACCAGAGAAAGGCTGCACCTCCACGTATCGACGGGCGCACCGAGAATTGCCGGAGACCATAGAGAGCGGCAACCGCCGCTCCCAGGCCCCAGGCTGAGACAACGGCGAACACCGAGTGCAGACCTGTCAGGAAGACCACCCCGAACGCCAACGCCTGGACGGCGTTGAACAGGAGGTCGTTCATGAGAGACTTCCTCGGCTTTCCCTGCATGAAGCCGATCCATCGCCAGTAATCCTGCAGGTCGAGCACGACTATCCAGGGAGCCACCGCAAGCATGCCCACTCCGAACGTGTGTTGACCGACAACGAAGAGAGCCGAGCCCACGGCGGCGATGACGCAAGCGGCCATCACACCGAGCGTCACATCTGCTGCAAACCCACGCCGAACGAACTCCTCCTTGTCATCCCCGCGCATTTCACCCATGATCGCCATCGGGTCGGTAATCAGTGACCGATGCATGGTCGTCAACAGGATCCAGACCGTGTAAGCCAGGGCGAAGGCTCCCAGACCGGCGGGACCGCTGATCCGCGCCACGACGATCCCGACCGCAAAATTTGATGCCGACGCCACGCACTGGTCCGCCATAGTCGTCGTGGCACGACTGGCCGCGCTACCGCGGATGGGCCATCGGGTTCCGAACCGCGTGGCGGACATGCTCGTTACCGGTCTTGTTCTGCGCGAGCAAGGCGCTCGCTAGCACGGGTACGCGTCATGAAGGTGTCGACCGAGGCGATTCAGGGAACGCCCGCAAGACACAGAGCGCGTCGCCATCACGCAGATACAGCAAGCATGGGCATCCCCTGGTCACGTGGGTGAATCCTGTGAGATCGTCCCGGCCGGAGTGGTGAACCTCCACTTTCTGGGCAAGAGAGAATTCGTCCGGCTCCTGGGAGCGTCCCCAATGGCCGTATCTTCTGCACCTCTCGGACCTCCATAGAGATGTCAGTTTCATCAGCCGATCCGGACTCGTCGGCTCATCACACTCATCCCAGGACTCCGACTCAGTGCTCAATAACGACCTCCATCAGCCTCTCGAAGGAACCCGCTCCTCAGGCGGTGCGTCGTTGACCGGTCCAAAGATCTCCGTCGTCGTCGTTGCGGCCGAACGGCTCTTCGCTCTCGGGTTGGCTCGTCTTCTCGGCGAGGACGAGTCCCTCGATGTCATCGGTGTCTCCGACGGTGAGCCGGACGTGGTCGGGCTCTGTATTGCCAACTCCGTCGATGTTGCCTTGATAGACCTGGAGCTTTCACGACC
>DAIQQK010000031.1:0-28417 GCA_036786835.1 Acidimicrobiales bacterium
GCACGATCCTTGTGACAGGACCCACCGGATCGGGGAAGACGACGACGCTGTACGCGACTCTGGCCGCCCTCAACTCCCCTGAGAAGAACATCATCACCGTCGAGGACCCGGTCGAGCTCAGGATCAAGGGGATCAACCAGATCCAGCTGAACACCAAGGCCGGTCTCACCTTCGCCTCTGCCCTGCGGTCGATCCTGCGAGCAGACCCTGACATCCTATTGGTGGGCGAGATCCGTGACCTCGATACGGCGATGATCTCGGTGGAAGCCGCGCTCACGGGACACCTGGTGCTCGCGACACTTCACACGAACGACGCCGCGAGCACTGCTATGAGGCTGGTCGAGATGGGGGTCGAGCCGTACCTGGTGACCTCTGCCGTGAGCGGTGCCCTGGCACAGAGGCTCGCCAGGCGACTCTGCGTCCACTGCAGAGAGCCATTTGTTCCCACCGAGGCAGAGGTCGTGGCAGCGGGTTGGAAGCCCGAAGAGGTGTTCAGTGGCGTGGACGAGCCGAAGCTATACCGCGCGGTCGGCTGCTCGGCATGCTCGCGGACTGGTTACCGAGGTCGCAAGGCCCTGCTCGAGTTCCTCGTAGTGACCGAGGAGATCGACCGGATGGTCCTCGACGGCGCCACTGTCGATGCGATTCACAGGGTCGCCGTCGAGCAAGGCATGGTCACTCTGCGTCAGGCGGGGCTGCGCAAGGCGCTCGAAGGCGAGACCACCCTTGAAGAGGTCCTTCGGGTGGTCGCATGAGCCGTCATCCCCTATTCACGGAGCTTGGACGGAACCACGATCCCCGGGGTTCCTTGGCTCAAGCTCAGCTCGAATTCAACCGACCATCTATTGCATTACTTGAAATGAGAAGAGGCATCTGATGTCCATCGCCCCAAACCTTACGAGTACTGCGACTGGAGCCTCTCCGGCACAGGCGCAGTCCAACATGCCCCTCCACATAGACGACTTGCTGCGCTACGCGGTCAGCGTTGGTGCCTCGGACCTCCACCTCACCTCGCACATGCCGGCGCTGATCCGGCTGAACGGAGCAATTCGCCCGATCGAGGGATGCCCCCGCCTCGAACACGAGACCATCAGGGAGATGATCTTCGGCGTGCTCTCGCAGGTCCACAGGGAGAAGTTCGAGGCCGAGAAGGAGCTCGACACCTCACACTCGATCCCGAACGTAGGGCGCTTTCGAGTAAACGTGTTCCAGCAGCGGGGCACAGTTGCCGCCGCTCTGCGAGCGATTCCTCACGATATCCCCGAGTTCTCGACTCTGGGCATCCCGGAGTCAGTGAGACAGTTCGCGGATATGCGCCAGGGCTTCGTCCTCGTCACCGGACCCACGGGTTCGGGGAAGTCGACGACGCTCGCGTCGCTGATCGACATCATCAACCGGAGCAAGCCGCTCCACATCGTGACGGTGGAAGACCCGATCGAGTTCCTCCACAACCACAAGCGGTCTCTCGTCAACCAGCGAGAGGTGGGGAGCGACACGCTGTCCTTCTCCGAGGCTCTCAGGCGAGTTCTGCGTGAGGACCCGGACGTCATCCTCGTCGGTGAAATGCGCGACCTGGAGACCACACAGATGGCCCTCACCGCTGCCGAGACCGGGCATCTCGTGTTTGGCACGCTCCACACCCAGGATGCACCTCAGACGATCGACAGGGTCATCGACATCTTCCCCACCTCACAGCAGTCGCAGGTCCGGGCGATGCTCTCCGGGGCGCTACAAGGGGTCGTGACCCAGCAGTTGGTCCCCACCGCCGATGCCTCGGGCCGTTTGGCCGCAGCTGAAGTGATGATCTGCACGGCCGCGATCCGGAACCTGATCCGCACCGAGAAGACTCACCAGATCTACTCTCTGATGCAGACGGGCGGCCAGTTCGGCATGCAGACCATGGACCAGGGCTTGGCGCGGCTGGTGCGCGAGAAGAAGATCTCAGAGAGCGTGGCTTTCGACCGCTGCCGGAACGAGGAGGATCTGCGGAACCACCTGAAGTCCGAAGACCGCCGAATGACTGAAGGATCGCGGGGAGCCTGAGATGGCGCTCACGTTCGATTACAAGGTCCGGGACCGCGGCGGGAAGCTCGTCGAGGGACAGCTCGAGGGAGACAGCCTCGGGCTCGTCGTAGGCAAGCTCCGCGAGATGGGCTACCTGCCCATTGCCGTCACCCCCAGGTCGAAGGCGGATCTCAATCGTGAGATCCACATCCCGGGCCTCACGGACCGGGTGAAACTGTCCGAGACCGCGGTGGCAACACGTCAGCTGGCCACGATGGTCGAGTCCGGACTCTCGGTCGTGAGAGCGCTCGGGATCCTCACCAACCAGGTCGAGAACAAGGAGCTGGCTCGTGTTCTCGGCGAGGTGCAGCTGGACGTGGAGCGTGGGTCCTCGCTGTCGGCTGCATGCGCCAGGCACCCGAAGGTGTTCAGCAAGCTCTTCATAACGATGGTCCAGGCCGGAGAGGCTGGAGGTCATCTGGACACCGTTCTCCTGGACCTCTCTTCGACCATGGAGAAGCAGGCGGAGCTCCAGCGCAAGGTCAAGGGTGCGATGACCTACCCGACAGTCGTCCTGTCCGTGATGATCATCATCCTTCTCGCAATGCTCATCTTCATCGTTCCCACCTTCCAGAAGCTTTTCGCATCGCTAGGCGCGAAGCTTCCGCTTCCGACCAGGATTGTGATCCGAGCCTCGAAGACAGTGGGTTCGCCCTGGGCGCTTGTCATCCTCGCAGTAATAATCGCAGGAGTCGTACTATTCCGGCGGTGGATCAAGACCGATCAGGGCCGCGAGAAATTCGACGCCTTCAAGCTTCGTCCTCCGATCTTCGGTCCGCTCATGCACAAGGTGGCCCTTGCGCGCTTCACCCACACCTTGGGATCGCTGGTGCAAGCGGGCGTTCCGATCCTCGAGTCCCTCGACATTGTCTCCGAGACCTCGGGAAACCGGATAGTCGGAAATGCCATCCTCGATGCCAAGGCCGGAGTTCGTGAGGGGCGCTCCCTAGCGGAGACGTTGCGCCAGCACGAGGAGGTGATCCCCGCCCTAGTGACCCAGATGGTCGAGGTCGGAGAGCAGACAGGCCAGCTCGACCACATGCTCCACAAGGTCGGAGAGTTCTACGACGGCGAGGTCGAGGCTACGGTCAACAACCTGACCTCACTACTCGAGCCCCTGCTGGTGGTCTGCATGGGAATCATGGTCGGCACCGTCGTGATCTGCATGTACCTCCCCATGTTCGACTACGTGAAGCACATCCCTACGAGCTGACTGACCTAGGACGGGGACGGGAACATGGCACAGGTCGTAGGGCTCGATATAGGGACGAGCGCGGTACGCGCAGCGGAGCTCGAAGTGGACGGTGGGCGCCCGGCGCTCAGGGCGTTCTCCCAGGTTGGGCTCCCGCCCGGGGTGATCGTCGACGGTGAGATCCAGGACGCGGCAGCGGTTACCGACGCGATCGGACGGCTGTGGCACAACGGGAAGTTCTCGTCCAAGTCGGTGATAGTCGGCGTGGCCGGCCTCAGGGCGATCACGCGGGAGATCGACTTACCGTGGGTTCCTGACGACGAAGTCGACAGCGCTGTGCGCTTCCAGTCGGAGGAAGTCATCCCGTTTCCGCCCGACAAGACGGTTCTCTCCGCACAAGTCTTGGCGGACTACGACGCTCCCGACGGCACGTCCCAACGCCGCGTGCTCGTAGCCGCCGCACATCGCGACCTCATCGACGGGGTAGTAAGCGCTGTCGAGAAGGCCGGACTCCACGTCGAGCGCGTCGACCTCGTCTCGTCTGCCCTCGTGAGGGCCTTGGTCGGCAGCGTGCCGGAGGCAGAGCAGCCCGAAGCGATCGTCTCAGTCGGTGCAGGCTTGACCGTAATCGTGGTGCACCAGCAGGGCCGCCCGCAGTTCGTCCGCACGATAGGGATGGGAAGCAACCTGGCGACCGTGGCGATCTCTTCGGCGCTCGACTTGCCGTTCGCGGATGCCGAAGCGATGAAACGTCGTCTCGGAGCGGCCGAGACACAGGTCCGATCGGCCGAACGTGCCGTCCAATCCACGATTGGGGAGTTGGTTGGCGAGATTCGGAACTCGATCCAATACTTCGCTTCCCTGCAGGGCCGTTCACCGATCAAGGGCGTCACCATCACCGGCGCAGGAGCGCGGCTGCGGGGGCTCGTCGAACAGCTTCAGTCCCAGGTTCGGATGCCGGTTCGGTTCGTCTCCCCTCTGTCACGGCTGGACCTTTCGGGCTTCGACCTGACACCGGAACAGGCGGCCAGCATCGAGCCGGTGCTCGCCGCGCCTATTGGGCTGGCGCTCCCAGAGCCGAATCCTGCCGTCAAGAGGTTCAACCTGGTTCCACCGGAGGTGATCAAGCGCGAGCGCGAACGCCAATTGATCCGGTACTCGGCTGTCGGCGCCGCAGCCGTCATTGTGATCTTGGGTGGGGTATCTGTTTGGCGCTTTCTTCAGGTACACAACGCACAGAACGACGTAAACACACTCACCAGCAGTGTCGCCGGATTGAAGGCACAAATCCCCAGTTACAGCAAGGTTGTTCGAGCAAACGACGAGCTTGGTTTGGCCGAAGGTCAGATCACACGTCTGGACAACGCGGCTATCAATTGGCCGGCCGTTCTGGCAGAGCTCAATGCTCGGACACCGGCGGGACTGTCGGTTTCCAGTTTCACAGGCACTGCGCTGACAGGGTCGTCATCCGCATCCGCAGCCGGGACCCCTGGCGCATCCACGGCTGGAGCGATCGGCAGTGTCACGGTGTCGGTGTCCGGATCTTTCCCGGCCAATGCTCACTTCTCGCCAGTCGCGGAATGGATCGACAGCATCACGGCGTCTTCGATCTTCGATCCGCCGAGTGTCAGCGGCGTCACTAACACGCAGGCTACCGGTGGTGGTACGACCGTTTCTTTCAGCTCCACCATTTCTCTCAAGAGCAGTGCTCTCGTCAAGAAGGCGGGCTCCTGATGGATGCGTTAGTCCGGCAATACCGCGTCCCGATCATCGCAGCCCTGAGTGCGATAGTCGTGGCTGTGGTGGTGTACCTAGCGTGGATCTCGCCAGAGGGTTCGAAGCTGGCGACGCTGAACACCCAGCAGACACAGTTGCAGGGCCAACAATCGCAACTTCAGGCCGAGATCGCTTCTCTGAAGCGTGAAAAGGCGAATCTGGGGACCACGTGCGCCACCTTGACCAAGGAGGTAACCGAGGTGCCTGGAGCTCCAGATGTCGACAGCTTCCTCCAGCAGGTGACTGCGCTCGCTGTCTCGAGTGGGGACCCGAACACACCGAGCATCAGCGTGACCCAGGCGACCGGCAGCACCCAGGGCGCTTCTGGAGTCACTGCGGTGGCCGTCGCCTTCACGCTGCAAGGCACTTACGGTCAAATGTCGACGTTCCTACAGGGGTTGTACACCTTCCCGCGTCTCTTCACAATCTCGTCGGCGGCGATCAGCGGAGGACCCGTGACGAACGGCGGAGTCGCGCCGGCCGCGGGCGCGCCCGCCTACAACCTCTCGCTGAACGGAGACGTCTACTACTCCACCGGGCAGACCAACGTCTGCACTTCACCTGCCTAGACAGTCGATAACCGGAGCCTTTCAATCCCGCATCGGCGTCAACACCGCTCGTGGCAGACCACGTGATAAAGCGAACGTGACTACTCACGAAACGTGGTCGATCTGTCCGCTCTCTACGTGGGAAAAACTCGCCTGGGAGGCCTCAAACCACTAAAGCCCAACGACTTCCCAGCCGATGAACAACTTGGCAGCAAAAGTCTGCCGATTGACCCATACAGGAGGAAGTCCATGCTCAAGTCCATGCTCCAGAACTTGCGGGAGTCGCGGGCGATCGAGCTCGAAGGCGAGGGAGCAGGCGAGGCCGGCTTCACCCTGATCGAGCTCATGGTCGTGCTGCTGATCATCGCAATCCTGCTCGCCATCGCCATCCCGACTTTCCTCGGGGTGACCGGTGGAGCCAACGACCGTGCGGCACAGTCCAACCTCACGAATGCCATGACTGAGGCCCAGGCCATCTACCAGAACAACGGCCAGGCGTTCCCGGCGACCGCCGCTCCGGCGGTCAACTACAGCGCCACTGCACCGGAGTTCACGTGGAGCAGCGCCGCCTCGGCCAACCAGAACGACATCAGCGTCTCCCCATTCAATGTCGCCGCGAGTGACACGACGGGTCAAGGAGTGGCGCTCGCCATTCTGAGCAAGACCGGGACCTGCTGGTACATAGTGAACCTTCAGCAGGCGCCTGCCGCCGGTGGGACCTCTCCGATGACCACGCTGATGCCTAGCGCGGGCACCTTCTACGTCAAGAGGCTCGCCACCAACACCACAGCATGTTCCGCCGCCGGAATCATCGGTGCGACGATAACTACTGCTGGAGGCGGTACAAGCTACTCGGCGGCAATGACGGTTCCGTGATCTGAAGGAGGAACCACCTTCGGCAGTGAGAAACTGTCAACGGAAGAAAGTTGAACATGGTCCCCGCTTCGGCGGGGGCCATGTTCGCGCCGGACGATTGTTCGCTTGTTGCTAAACCGCCCCGTCCGGGTGCCCGATCTTTTCGGGGATCAGGAATTCGTTGAGCGAGCAGAGCTCGATGACATATAGGTGGGGGGCAAACATGTACAAAGGAATCCTGGCGCACTTGCGCGACGCGCGGGCACTGGAGCTCGAAGGTGAGGGAGAGGCAGAGGCAGGCTTCACCCTTATCGAGCTCATGGTCGTCCTGCTGATCATCGCCATCCTGCTCGCTATCGCCATCCCGACGTTCCTCGGGGTGACCAAGGGTGCGAACGACCGCGCGGGGCAGTCGAACGCGACCAACGCGCTTACCGAGGCTCAGGCCATCTACCAGAACAACGGCCAGGCCTGGCCTGCGCCTTCTGCGACGTTCAGCTCGGCGAACACCGACCTGTACCAGAGCGCGGCTCCCGAGTTCCTCTGGGCGAGCATCGCATCGACCAACCAGAACCAGGTCAGCGTCGACCCGTTTGCTGTGACTGCCGCCAACGACCAGCAGGGCGTTGCCCTTGCGGTCCTCAGCAAGACGGGAACGTGCTGGTACGTCATCAGCATCAACCAATCACCGGGTGGGGCGAACCAGAGCAAGCAGACAGTGGCCGGGACCTACTACGGCGAGAACACCGCACCGACGAGCTGCGTCGCTTCTAACGCTCTCGCCACGAAGATCACCGGCACCAGCTACAGCAACGCAACCACGGTCGCCGGCTGAGCCTGAGCAGATCCAAGGAACGGGCGGTGAAGCCGTCCGGGACGAGAGAAGTTGAAGCGGGCCCCGTCTTGGCGGGGCCCGCTTCACATTGTGTGGTCTCTGAAGACCGAATCGGGAGGCAAGCACTCGAGAAGAATCGTTGTCTTGTCGTTGCTCAAGCCTTCTCGCGGATCGGGCCGATGCTCCCGACGCAAACATTCATTCGTTGAGCGAGCAGAGCTCGATGACATATAGGTGGGGGGCAAACATGTACAAAGGAATCCTGGCGCACTTGCGCGACGCGCGGGCACTGGAGCTCGAAGGTGAGGGAGAGGCAGAGGCAGGCTTCACCCTTATCGAGCTCATGGTCGTCCTGCTGATCATCGCCATCCTGCTCGCTATCGCCATCCCGACGTTCCTCGGGGTGACCAAGGGTGCGAACGACCGCGCGGGGCAGTCGAACGCGACCAACGCGCTTACCGAGGCTCAGGCCATCTACCAGAACAACGGCCAGGCCTGGCCTGCGCCTTCTGCGACGTTCAGCTCGGCGAACACCGACCTGTACCAGAGCGCGGCTCCCGAGTTCCTCTGGGCGAGCATCGCATCGACCAACCAGAACCAGGTCAGCGTCGACCCGTTTGCTGTGACTGCCGCCAACGACCAGCAGGGCGTTGCCCTTGCGGTCCTCAGCAAGACGGGAACGTGCTGGTACGTCATCAGCATCAACCAATCACCGGGTGGGGCGAACCAGAGCAAGCAGACAGTGGCCGGGACCTACTACGGCGAGAACACCGCACCGACGAGCTGCGTCGCTTCTAACGCTCTCGCCACGAAGATCACCGGCACCAGCTACAGCAACGCAACCACGGTCGCCGGCTGAGCCTGAGCAGATCCAAGGAACGGGCGGTGAAGCCGTCCGGGACGAGAGAAGTTGACAGTGGCCCCCGCTCAGGCGGGGGCCACTTTCGCGTCCAGGCCGGCTGTGCCACGATCTCGGGTCGGCCCCTCATCGTTGAGCGGGCGAGTGACGAGGAGGGTAAAGGTGAGGGCTTGCGTGATGCGTGACCACGCGCTCGTGGTCGACGAGGTTTCGGATCCCCGCCCCGAGCTCGGGCAGGTTCTCGTTCGCAACCTGGCATGCGGGATCTGCGGGTCGGACCTCCACTTCCTTCGTCACTCCGAGACGATGGTTCAGATGACCGAGGAGATGCTCCCGTCGATGGGCCCCGCAGCCGCGTTCTCGGGAGCCCACATCGACCTGTCCCGCGACATCGTCATGGGTCACGAATTCTGCGGGGAGGTCCTCGAGGTCGGTCCGGACACGGTCGGACCCAAGCCCGGAAGCCGTGTGGTGTCCGTCCCGGTCCTGCTGTCGTCCACCGGACTGCACCAGCTCGCATACAACAACGACTTTCCCGGTGGGTACGCGGAGCGAATGCTCCTCGCCGCTCCTCTCGTGCTCGAGGTGCCGAACGGCCTCGACTCGCGAACCGCCGCCCTGACCGAGCCGCTCGCCGTCGGGATGCACGGAGTCGCGAAGTCGGGGATCACATCGCGCGACGCGGCTGTCGTGTTCGGCTGCGGTCCGGTCGGTCTCGCGGTGATCGCTGCGCTGAAATTGGCCGAGGTGGAGGTGATCGTCGCCTCCGACTTCTCGCCCGCGAGGCGGGCAGTGGCCCTGGCGATGGGGGCGACTCATGTCGTGGACCCGAACGACGAGCCCGTGATCGATGCCTGGAGGCGCGTCGACGGGCGGCGGCCTCTGGTGGCGTTCGAAGCCGTAGGGGTCCCTGGGATGATCCAGCAGATCCTTCACGACGTGCCCACCGGAACCCGGGTGACGGTCGTCGGCGTGTGTCTCGAGCCGGATTCGATGAGCCCGTTCTTCGCCGTCGCCAAGGAGCTCTCGCTGCAGTTCGCTCTTGCGTACACACCCGAGGAGTTCACCGGCGCGCTCGCTGCGCTGGCCGACGGCAAGGTCGACGCGGGGCCCATGATCACCGGGACAGTGGACCTCGACGGAGTTCCGGGCGCTTTCGAGGCGCTCGGCAAGCCGGACGAGCACGTGAAGGTCCTCGTCGAGCCGTGACCTGAGCCCCTCACCGACTTGATTCGTTACGACGAGGTCCTCGAAGCCTCTACATGGGACCGGCGTCGTGCTTTCGTTTGGGCAAACGCTCTCGTCGGGTCGAGAGGATGTCGAGCGAGCGCCAGACTGCCGCTCGAGTGTCCGCAGGATCGATCACCTCGTCCACGAACTCGCGCTCGGCTGCGACCCACGGCGTGAGCAGCTCCTGCTCGTAGGTCTGCTCGAGCTGCCGGCGATCCTCGTCCGAGCCGTCTCTTCGCAGGATCTGCGCCGCCCCCTTCGCACCCATGACGGCGATCTCGGCTGAGGGCCACGCCAAGCACATGTCGTTGCCGATGCCCTTGGAGTCCATGACTATGTAAGCCCCGCCGTAGGCCTTGCGAAGGACGACGCAGACCCGGGGCACGGTCGCCTCCGCATAGGCGAACGCGAGCTCCGCTCCGTGGCGGATCATCCCTCTCCACTCGAGATCCTTGCCGGGAAGGAAACCCGGTGTATCTACGAAGGTCACCAACGGCAGGTTGAAGGCATCGCAGAAGCGCACGAAGCGCGCCCCCTTCTGCGACGCCGAGATGTCGAGCGTTCCCGCGAGAGAGCGCGGTTGGTTCGCCAAGATGCCGACAGCGGTTCCTCCGACGCTCGACAGCGCTGTCACCATCTGAGGAGCCCAACCCGCACGGATCTCGATGAGCTCCTCGTCGTCGACGACGGCCTTGATGACCGCGCGCACATCGTAGGAGGCGCTCGAAGATACCGGCACCATGTCGCGCAGCTCGGGAACCTTGCGATCGGTCGGGTCGGAGGATGCGAGGCGAGGAGGCTCGTTCTCGTTGCAGTCGGGGAGATAGCCGAGAAGCACGGACAGCATCTCGGATGCTTCGTTCTCGTCGGCTGCCACGAGGGCGCACAGGCCACTGAACGTGACGTGCAACGCGGTCCCGCCCAGGTCGCGAGGCCCGATCCTTATCCCCGTGAACTGCTCGACGGCGTCCGGACCAGACAGGAACGAGAAGGCACCCGGGGTCATGACCGCCACGTCCGCCAGCCCCAGCAACAGAGCCGGGCCGGAGATGGCAGCACCGGTCACCGCCGCCAGCACGGGTACGACTCCCGAGCAGGCCGAGACCGCTGCGGCCGCCTCGCCCCAGCCGTGAAGGGCGTCGATGCCTTCTCGCACCTCCGAGCCAGACGAGGAAAGCACGAGCACGAGCGGGAGGCGCTGAGTCAGCGCGGTCGTGGCGGCCTTGGCGATCGTCGCCCCGTCTTCACGGGTGAGAGCCCCGGCGTGGTGGTCCGAGACCGACTTCGCAACCACCACCCGGCGGTCACCGAAGAGCTCGACCCCTGACCAGACCGTGCCCGGGACGTGGGCACGCACGCTGAGCTCCCTGGCTACAGGCGGCGGTGCTGGCGGCACTGAGGCCGATGCTAGAGGCCGCGAGCCCAACAGTCTGCCCCCGTCGAACCAGCAGGTGGAAGGGGGTTTCCGGGGAGCCGTGCGTTACAGGCGAAAAGTACCATCGAACCTATGTTCGACACCCAATACAGGACGGCGATCCCCGAGCATCCTGCGTCCCCGGGATCCCCGGACGGCCCCTCCGGCCGCATGGAAGAGCGAGACCTCGCCGACGGCGACCTCAGGGGCGAGCTGTGCACCCAGGCCGCACATCTGGCTGTGGCCGAATGTCATTTCGTGCTGCTCGTGGCCGAGTTCGACAGGCGCGAGTTGTGGGGCGACGGGGTGTGTCGCTCTTGCGCGCACTGGCTCAACTGGCGTTGTGGCATAGCCGTCGGGACCGCCAGGGAGCAGGTGAGGGTCGGTAGAGCACTGGAGCATCTGCCCAAGGTCAGGGCTGCGTTCGCCTCGGGCGAGCTCTCCTATTCGAAGGTGAGGGCCATCACCCGCATGGCGACCCCAGAGCTCGAGGAGGAGCTGCTCGTGCTCGCCCGCGCAGCGACCGCCTCGCAGCTCGAGCGCCTCTCCAAGGAGTACCGACGCGCCGATCCGAAGGAGGGGCGCAACGCCCTCGAGAGGCACAGGTCACGCTTCTTGAGGTCGTACACCGACCACGATGGCATGGTCGTCATACAGGCCCGGTTGTCTCCCGAGGACGGCGCCGTGGTGCTCGCAGCCGTCGAGGCCACTCGCCGGGCTCTCGAGGCCGACACCGACGAGGACTCGGAGACCGTCACCGACACCGAGCAGTCCTCGGGGTCTGCCACCGAGAACGATCCGTCGGAGGGCGTCGATTCGCCCGAGGCCGTCGAGCCGTCGGGGGCTGGCGAAGCGACCTTCGGAGACGTTTCCGCGGAAGCGACTCCGGCTGGCGAAGCAGCGGCAGCGACAGAAGCATGGGAGGACCCGATCAACGCAGCTGCCCTTCTCGCTTTTGCCCCTGAGGAGCGGACGTCGGAGATGAAGAACGTGGACGCGCTCGTCGTCGCGTGCGAGTCGCTCCTGAGCCGAGGGGTCAGCGGAGACGGCGACGAGCCTCGGGTATCGGTTCTGTTGCATGTCGACGCGAAGGTGACGCAGAGCCCTAGCTCCGAAGGTTGCTCGTTCATCGAAGGAATCAGCGCCGTCTCGTCGCACACGGCTTTGCGACTTGCTTGCGACGCCGCTGTGTCGAAGCTCGTCTACCACGCCGACGGACGCGTCGAACCGGAGGGGAAGACGAGGTCGATACCGAGGCGCATCCGTCGCGGGGTGCTAGCGAGGGACCGAGGATGTCGCTTCCCAGGATGCACGATGCAGAAGTTCCTCGACGTTCACCATGTCGTCTTCTGGAGCAACGGAGGTCCCACCAAGCCGAGCAATCTCGTCTCGTTGTGCCGGTTCCATCATCGCCGCGTTCACGAAGGCGGTTACGCGCTCGAGCTCGATCCTTCTGGAGCGCTTTGCGTGCGGACACCCGAGGGAGAGGAATTGCCAGCCGCCTACCCCGCTCGGGTGAGCACCGGGCCTTGCCAAGCCGAGCGGCGCTTCCACGAGCAGAGCCGGCTGGACTCCGAAACGGTCAGCTACGGCTACTACGACCCTCTCGACTACCACACCGCCGTCCAGTATCTCTACAAGCTCAGGAAGCGCTCGGACGACCAAGTAGCCTGACCCAGAGCGTGGGCAAGCTCTCGGGATGGCGACGCGGGTTCAAGCGTGCTTGGCCGTGGCTTCGTTACATCCTGGGTCTGGGACTGGCCGCCCTCGCCGTCTGGGCCCTCTCGGGCCGCACGGGTGAGCTCTCGGGCGCCACCCGATACCTGGACCGCCTGAACTGGGCGTGGCTGCTGCTCGCCGTGGCCTCGGAGGTCGGGTCGCTCGTCGCGTTCGGGATCATCCAACGGCGCCTGTTGGAGACGGGACAGGTACGCATAGGCATCGGCAGGGTGACGGCGATCACCTTCGCGGCCACCGCCATCGCCAACTCGATGCCCGCCGGGCCGGTGGTGTCGTCGGTGTTCGCCTTCCGCCAGTACAGGCGACAGGGGGCGAACGAGGGTTTCGCCGGGTGGATCCTGGCGGCCGTCTTCGTCGCCGCCTCCGTGAGCCTTGCCCTCGTCGCTGCGGCCGGACTCGCCATCGCGGGAGCCGAGGGAGCCGGGTTCGACCTCGTTTGGGTGACGGTCGGGGTGCTCGCCGCGGCGCTCGCCCTCGGCGCCCTGTTCATCCAGCAAGGAGCCCTGGTGTTGGCGGCGAACCTCCTGGTGCGCACGAGCACGCGGCTCCTTCGCTGGCCCAAGGGAGAGGCGGCCACCCGCGTAGAGGCGGTCATCGACCGGCTCTCGATGGTCCGGCTGAGCGCCTTCGACGTGATCTCGGCTACCGGCTGGGGCGTCGCCAACTGGGTTCTCGACGCGGCATGCCTGGCGCTGTCGTTCCTCGCCGTCGGGGTCGGAGTCCCGTGGAAGGCCCTCCTCCTCGCATACGGTGCGGGGCAGCTCGCGGCGAATCTGCCGATCACCCCCGGCGGGCTAGGGGTCGTCGAGGGAAGCCTCACGATCGCCCTGGTGGCGTTCGGCGGAGCCGAGACGGCGACGGTCGCAGCCGTGCTGCTCTACAGGATCATCAGCTTCTGGGGGGAGCTACCGGTGGGATGGGTGACGTGGGGAGCGATCACTTGGGCCAATCGGAAGTCGGAGGTGCCGACCACCGAGAAGGCGCTCGATGCGAACGTCGCCGAGGTGACCGCGTGAAGGGTCCGCGAGCGTCGCGCGTCTCGGCGGCGACATGCGTCTTCTTCGTGTCGTGCGCCTCGGTGCTGGTCGCCGGATGCACCTCGGCGAGGAACGCGTTGGGCACCAACTCGAGCCCCTGCTATCTGGCGCTGCCCGTGGCGGCGGATGCGGTTCACGACCGAGGCAAGTTCGCCGGAGTGAGGCTGGTCACGGCGGCGGAGCTCGCGAAGAAGGCTCGCGTGTTCGACGCCCTGGCACCGCGCGCCGGTGGGAAGCTCCACGACGTCTGCGCGGTCGAGTACGAGGGCAGCTTCACGCTGAGCCAGGTCGAACGCCCGCTGGGCAAGGCACCTGCGTCCGGCACGGGCCGCTACGCGATCGTCGTCGTCACCCGCGGCACGAACGTGCTCCTCGCGACCGTGGTGCGCAACCAGCAACCCGAGCCTTTCCGGCACACGGCCTAGGTGTCCTCGGCATCCTCGCTCTCGCCGTCCTCGGACGGTGAGCTCGCAGGCGGCCGCCACCCCCCACCGGGGACCGGGCGCGGAATGGCAGGTACCCGGGTGTGACGCTGACGTCCCGGGTGTCGTTCCAGTCGGCGCTCGGCGCGCGCTGCGCGCTCGAGGTGCCGCTCGACCTCCGCCCACGTCAGAGTGTCGGTGTCCTTTCCTTCACGGTCGAGTGCCTGGGCGCGCGCGAGGGCCACCCACGCGACGGTCCAAAGCACCGGCAAGGTCGCGACCTTGGCGGCAACCCCTGCGAGCTGCTGGTCGACGACCGCGGAGACCCCGATGGCACGGTGGGCCTCTGCGAAGGCGGGGTACAGAGGGTGGCGGGCGAAGATGAAGATGACGGCCGGGAAGGTCGGAAGGATCGACTGCACGAACAAGTAGACGGCCGTTCCGAGCGCCCCCGGCCTGTTCGCCCCGGGGATGTGGCGGAGGACAGGGCCCCAGAGGACGAACCCTGCGCCGAGCAGGAGCACGTCGATGAAGGCACGCGCGAGACCTGACGACGACTGCGCCGCGACGACAGGCGAGGCGAGCGTCCCGACAGCGAGGATCGTGAACAGCACGACGGCGACCACCGGGCGAGTGACGAAGTCGAGAACTGCGTCCAAGGCGGCCGGACGGGTGATGCGCGCGAGAAGCGGCGAGGGCATCGCCAGCAGCAGGAGCGGCGCGGCGACCAGCGTCAACAGGAGGCGTTGAGCCAACAGCGCTGTGAGCGACCAATGTGCAGCGAGATCGGCGAGCGGCCAAGTCAGAGCCGCCGCGAGCGCGACGAGCGCGCCGGCCATGCAGAGCCATTGCCTTCTCGTCGGCCGGGGACGCGACTGCGAGGGCCGCACGCAGAGGACCGCCCAATATGCGAGACCTGCCGCGCCTACGACGGACCATGCAGCCGGATGGGGGTGAAACGCCCACGGGTCGCTCTTGGCCACCCGCTGGGGGACCGCCAGGACCACGTCTGAGAGCACCGGCACCGCATCAATCCTCTCAGGCCTCGGATCGAATGGCCAAGGGGCGCGGCGCGTACTCTGACCGCGTGGTCGACCGCCTGGAGCGCCTCACCAACCTCGTCCTGTTCCTCCGGGAGGGACGTCCGCGCTCGCTCCGCGAGATAGGTGACTCGGTCCCGGGGTATCCCGAGGCCGGAGAGGCTCGCCGCCAGGCCTTCGAACGGGACAAGCGCACGCTGAGAGGCGGCGGGGTCGAGATCACGACGGTCCCGATCGAGGGCCGCGACCAGATCGGATACATGATCCGCACCGAGGACTTCTACCTCCCGGCTCTCGACCTCGAGGCCGACGAGCAGGCCGCCCTCAACCTCGCCGTGGCGGGTGTACGCCTCGGCGACCCGAGCGGGAGGGACGCCCTGTGGCGGCTGGGGCTTCCGGCGTCGGCCGGTGCACAACCGGTCGCCGAGCTCCCCGCGTTGCCGGCTCTTCCGAGGCTCCACGACGCGCTCAGGACACACGCGACCGTCACCTTCTCCTACCGTGCGGGCGAGCGCCTCGTCGACCCGGCGACGCTGCGCTTTCGCGGTGGCTGGTGGTACTTGGTCGGGTACGACCGCGAGCGCGCCGCTCCACGCACGTTCAGGGTCGATCGAATGGAGGGCCTGCCGACCGTCGGACCCCCGGGCACGGCAAGTCTGCCCGAGGACTTCGACGCGAGGGACGTGGTGATCGACGAGCCGTGGAAGATGGGCGAGTCGGAGCCCGTTCCCGTCGACATCCTCGTGGACGCACCGCTCGCGGCGATGGTCGTGGCAGAGGTCGGTGAAGCTACGGTGCAAGAGGAGCACGCCGACGGATCGGTCACGCTCCGCCTCGAGGTCACCAACACCGATGCGTTGAGAAGCTGGGTCCTCGAGCTAGGCGACCACGCCGAGGTGCTCGCGCCCGGTTCGCTTCGCGACGAGATCATCGGCTGGCTGGAGGCGATGGTCGAGGCTCCTCCCCCGAAGAAGCCGAGGAGGTCGCCTGCGGCCGCGAAGAAAAGCGCGCAGGGTGCGAAGGCGGCGCAGTCAGCTCAGACAGCTCAGACAGCTCAGACAGCGCCGCCAACAGACGTCGGGCGCGTCTCGGGGCGGGCGGACGCGGGCGAGAGGCTCCACCGGTTGCTCGCCGTCCTCACATTCCTGGCCCGGCGCGGGCGCGCTCCGGTGGGCGAGCTCGCCGAGCGCTTCGGGCTCTCGCCCGAGGATCTGGTCGCGGACCTCGAGCTCGCTGCCTGCTGCGGCCTTCCCCCTTACACGCCGGACCAGCTGATGGAGATCATCGTGGACGAGAACCAAGTCGTCGCCGATCTCGGCCCGGACCTCGCGCGACCTCGCCGGCTGACCGCCGCCGAAGGCTTTGCTCTCGCAGCTTCAGCGCGTGCGATTCTCTCCGTCCCAGGTGCGGACCCAGAAGGAGCGCTCAACCGCGCGCTCGGGAAGCTCGAGGCGACTCTCGGCGACCACGGTTCCGTTCGCGTCGATCTCGACGAGCCACCTCACCTCGAGAGCGCGCGCAACGCGGCTCTCGCTCACGAGCAGGTGGAGCTTCGCTACTACTCGGTCTCGAGCGACGAGGAGTCGACTCGGATCGTCGACCCGGTGGACGTGGTCGCCCTCGACGGACGGTGGTACTTGGACGGCTACTGCCACAAAGCAGAAGGGATGCGAAGGTTCCGTGTGGATCGCATCTCTGCGCTACGGCCGACCGGGAAGGTCGCCGACGTCCAGGGAGATTCGTCGCTCGATCAACCCGGTATGAGCGCTGCCTTCGTGACCGGCCCCGACGCGACCATCGCGCACATGGCTGTCGACGAGTCTGTGTCCTGGATCACAGAAGCGGTCCCGATTCTCTCGGTCTCGCCGCTCACGCGCGGGCGCATCGAGGTCTCCCTCGGCGTGTCCAGCACCGTCTGGTTCGGCCGGCTGTTGCTTCGCCTCGGCACCCACGCGGAGGTCCTGGGGCCCCCCGAGCTCACCGACGTCGGGCGTGACGCTGCACGCCGGCTCCTCGCCCGCTACAGGCATCGCTCTTGACGGGTTGCCGCGGCCTACTGTGTGTCCAGGCAGGGGTGCACGGGCGAGCTGGCTGCGGGCAAGGCGACGACAGGGGAGGGGTCATGGCGGAGAAACAGCCCTTCGAGCTTCGAGGCGTCCACCATCTGGCGCTCGTTTGCAGGGACATGGAGCGCACGGTCGACTTCTACACCCGGGTTCTCGGCATGCCGCTGGTCAAGACCATCGAGTTGCCGGCGGACATGGGACAGCACTTCTTCTTCGACTGCGGAGGAGGCGACTGCCTTGCGTTCTTCTGGTTCCCGGACGCGCCCGACGCTCTGCCGGGTGTGTCGGCACCTGCAGCTCGCCCGGACAAGGGCAGCCTCACGAGCGCCATCGGCTCGATGAACCACGTTGCCTTCAGCGTCCCACCGGAGAAGTTCGAGGAGTACCGCGACAAGCTGATCGCTGCGGGCGTCGACTGCACGGAGATCGCAAACCACGACGACAGCGAGATCGGGATCAGCGAGCAAATGCACCCCGGCGTGTACGTTCGCTCGGTCTACTTCTTCGACCCCGACGGGATACTGCTCGAGTTCGCGTGCTGGACACGCGCTCTGGGCGCAGGCGACGTCCACCATGTCCCTGCCAGGGCAGTGGCGTCGGTCGAGGCCTGAGGCCTGGTAGGCGCCGTGCCGCGGCTCCGCCAGGTGCCAAAGTCCGAGGCGGAGGCGCCGATCGTCAAGTCGATGTACGAGTTCCTCTTCGAGGGTCGCGACCCGGTCTCAGAACCCGGGACCTGGACCGGCTCACCGGGGGATTGGTGGACGGTGTTCGCTTTGGTTCCCGACGTCCTCGATCACGCGGTGAAGGGTTTCGGCCTCTACCAGAGCCCGACGAGGTTCCTGGACCCGGTGCTGCGCGAGCTCGGACAGATCCGTGCCGGCTGGGCGGCCGGAAGCCAATTCGTGTTCTCCCAACACGCCAAGTCCATGCGCGACATGGGTGTCGCAGAGGAGAAGATCAGGTCGATCCCGTCGTGGCAAGTGGCCGGTTGCTACGAACCGACCGAGAGACTCGTGCTTGCGTACACCGACTGTCTCGTCTACGACCACGGACGCGTCCCCGACGATCTCTTCGCATCTCTGCGCGACGCGCTGAGCGACGAGGAGATCCTCGAGCTCACCTACATCACTTCCCTCTACTTCCAGCACGCGGTGATGTCGCGGGCGCTTCGGACCGAGTTCGACGACCGTGACGAACCCGTGACCGAGGTCCCCGGGCCCGAGGGCGCCACGGCGATGCACCGAGGCGGCGAGAGCTCTTCGGAGGGCTCGTCGCAGGGCGAGTCGGAGCGCACTTCGGAGTAGGGAACTTCGCAGTAGGCGGCGCCCTTCGCGTCGGGACCATCGTTGGGTATCTGTTGTTCACGGAAAGTGGTCAAAAGATCACAGCGAGTGTTATAACGGACTCGTGGGGGGCCACCGGTCCGTCCCGGTCGGGCGGAGAATCAGGGCGCGTCGGCGCGCCGCGAATTGCGCTCGCAACTCGCAGAGCGGGTTCGCGCTGGTCGAGGTCATGGTGGCCGCGACGATCCTCACGCTGTCCGTGACAGGGATAGCCGCCGTTCTCGGGACGCAGATCGTGAGCGTCGGTGCCTCCTCCGCCCAGCAGACCGCCAACGGCCTCGTAACGAAGGCGATGGAGGAGGTCCGTGCGCTCCCGTACCAGATAGTCGTGGACGGCCTGTCCCCGTCGGACACGACGATCGCGACGGACCCGAACATCTCGGTCTCCGGCGTCTCTCCGAACCAGAAGTACACCTACGTGCCCACCGGCGAGTCGATCCCGGTTGCCTCGCCTTACACGCAGGTGCCCTTCGACCCCCATATCTCGCAGCTGACCGTGAGCGGGATCAAGTTCAACGTCGCCACTTACCCGACGATCGACCCCGTCGCCGGCGGTGTGTACCGAGTGACGATCGTCGTCTCATGGCATGCGACGAAAGGTGTGTCGGCCGTCAGCGCGCAGACCCTCGTCTATTCGCCTGGGAGCGGCGGCGGCAGTGGCTGCATCACCGACACGAACCATCCGTTCAACGCGCCGTGCCAGCCGTTCTTCTTCGGGCAGTCGAGCTCCACGAGCGGCGGAGGGCTCACGGTGACTGGCACCGTGGCGGGGCTGACCCTCACGCAGATCGACCTGTTCGGACCTCAGGCGTCGTCGTCGGTCCAGATCGAACAGACCTCCTCCGTGCTCGGCTCGGTCAAGACCTCCGAGGCAGACCTCGTCGCGCCGGGCGTCAACCTGACGGTGGGAGGCAACGCAGCGAATTCCTCTGCCGACAACGACCCGGCCACACAGAGCCCCGCGTCCGAGTCGAACAGCACCGCCGGCCAGTCAGGATCGCAGCCACTCACGCTCGGGAGCCTTTTGAGCACGGGCCTTAGCGCGATCCCGGGTCTGGGTGACGCAGGGACGACGACGTCCACCATCGACGCAAGCGCATCTCCTTCTTGCGACGACTTGGCCGGCCATGCCCAGATCACGGGCCAACCGTGTGGCAGCGGGAGCGTCACACAGTCCGGTTTGGCGGCCACCTTGAGCGGCGCGCTCAGCGCCGTGGGACTGCCGCTCGTGTCGTTGGCTCCGTCTTCGACATCGACCTTCTCAGCGCGGTACGCGACCTCCGGTTCCTCTTACTGCACCTCGACCAGTGGTGACGGTTGCATTCACGCCGGTTCGTCGAGAAGCTTCGGGACCCTCGAGCTCGCCGGCCTGCCGGCTCTCACCGGGCTCGTCGACCCGCTCGGGTGGGGAGCTGGAAGCGCGGGTTGTCCGGCCGGCAACTACTTCGTCGCTCTCGTGGGTTATTCGGACCAGGTGGCGGCAGAGAGCGGGATCGGCGCGTCGGCACCGACCACGACGGTCAACTCTTCAAAGCTCTGCTTCTGGAACGGCACGACCTACCAGTCCCAAACCGTGAGCCTCGGCAGCGTCCTCCAGGCGGTATCGATCCCGACCCTCACCGTGGGCATTCCTGCGATAGCGGCGGTCACCATCACCCCGACGATCAGCTTCGGCCGCGTCGCCACGACTCAGGTCGCGCCGAGCGGTTGCAGCACCCCCTGCACGGCATCGAGCGAGGTCACATCGCCGATCTCGGGCTCGCTCGAGGTCAAGGTGACAGTGCTCGGAGTGCAGTTGGCCGACCTCACAATTGGCGTCGATCTGGGGAATTCCGAAGTGAGCACCTCTTACCAGGCGGCCCCGTGATGGCCGTCCAAGCATTGAAGAGGCTCGTCCTGTGGGCGCTCTACACCGAGCACGGTGAGCCCGTCGACCTCGGCCCGGCCCTCGGGGAGCCGGCCGAGCGCGCCGACCTTGGCGTCGGTCCGGGGCGCGCCGAGCGCACGATGCGTGAAGAGCGGAGAGCGCGTGCGGAGCACGGCGTCGTGGTCCTCGAGCTGGTGGTGGCCTCGGCGGTGCTGGTCGTCGTCTCGATGATGGGCTTCATCGCGACGCAGGCGACCCTCAGGGTCTCGTCTTCCGGTCTCGCCAAGGCCCAGGCGACGACGGTCTCGGCGGTGGCGCTCAGCCAGCTTCGTGAGGAGACGTCGTCGGCGAACATCCTCTACGACCCCGCTAACGAGGGATCGAACGCCGGCCGTAGCCCCGACGGGACATCGATACCTGCGGGCTTCAGCCTTCGGATCTACACGCAGGCGAACGGGATCTTCACCTGTATGCAGTGGAGGGTGCTCGACACCGGCGCCCTCCAGACGCGCAGCTGGTCCGACCAGTGGCAGACGAACGGTGAAGTGGGCAATTGGGTCTCCCTGCTGACCGGCATCACGAATCCCACGGGCACGCCGCCGTTCGTCCTCGACCAGGGAGCCAACTACGGCGGTTCGGCGTCGAGCCGGCTTCTCGACGTGGACTTGCTCCTGGGGGCGAAGAACCTCGCGCAGCCGGTCGAGGTGCAGTCCTCGATCGCCGGTCGCGACGCCGAGTACTACCCGCAGAACACTGGCGACTGCACTCCGGTGCCGACGCCATGAAGCGATTGAAGCGGGGAGAAGAGGGCCTCATGGCTCTCGGCATGGCGCTCGCGATCTCCGCCGTTCTGTCGGCGTCGGTCGGAATCGTGTTCCAGGTCGCATCGATGAACACGAACGACGCCGCCTTCAGGCGCCAGACCTCGCAGTCCCTGTATGCCGCCGAAGGGGGCCTCGACCTCGCCTATGCAGAGTTAGGGCAGTCGAGCGCGACCAACCTCCCATGTGGCTCCGGCTCTCTGAGCAAGAGCTTCAGCACAGTCCCGGTCGGTTCGTCCTTCTCGGTCAGCGTCACGTACTACGACACGTTCCCCGTCACGGACTCGGCGCTGAGCTGCAGCAGCGTGCAGAACGGCTCGGTCGTTCCCCAGGCGGCCGAGATCGTCTCTCAGGGCACTGCGCACAGCGCCTCGCAGTACATGGAGGCTCTGGTGAAGCTGACCCCGTCGACCACGGGAAGCGTGTTCGACCAGGCCCTGTTCTCCAACGCCACCATGACGGGGTCGAACAACCCGACGGTCTTCGGCCACAACGGGAACGACGGGAACATCTACACGAACGGAAGCATCAATTGCGGGAACAACTTCGTGGACCAGGGAAGCGTGGTCGCGCAAGGGGCCTTCACCGGGACCAACAACTGCACGGTTGACGCCAACATCACGTCGGTCGGGAACATCACCCTGTCGAACAACGCAACGATCGGGGGGAACGCGACCTCGACGGGCTCGACCGGTTGCGCGAGCGTCGGCAACATAACGATGTCGAACAACGCGAAGGTGACGCAGAGCGCCTATGCGTACTGCACCATCTCGCTCTCGAACAACGCCGTCGTCGTGCAGAGCAAGGTTCAGCACGACACGACCCTCTCCAATCCGACGGTGGAGAACTTCCCGGTCGTGCCCGAGCCGACGGGCACCAACGACTCGGGAGCCCAGGCAGCCTGGCAGGCAGCGGGGTACACGGTCGTCACCAACAACACCTGCTCCGGAGCGGGGAGCGTCTACAACACCATCCCGGCGTACACCGCACCGACGGTCGTCATGACCACATGCGCGCTGAGCTGGACCAACAACTCGTCCATCTCGCTCCAGACCAACGTGGCGGTCTTTTCGACCGGCGGGTTCTCCATGTCGAACAACACGTCGTGGCAGTCGAACAACTCGACCACGCGCCTTCTTTACCTGATGGTGCCCTACAGCGTCTCGGGCACCAACACGACGTGCACCAACGGCAACCCGGGCATCACGCTCCAGAACAACACGTCGTTCGCCAACACCCTCGACGTCCTCTTCTACACGCCGTGCCAAATCAAGATCTCGAACAACTCCACCGGCTACGGGCAGATCTACGGGGGCGTCGTCAACGTCTCGAACAACTTCACGTCGCACTTCGTCCCGCTCCCGACGGTTCCCGGTTCGAGTGGAGGGGGCACCTTGACCGGGCCTCTCAGCGTGGCGATCGTCTACGAACGCCAGGTGTCCTCGCCTACGGGGTGAGATCCACGTGAGGGGCGCCGCAAGGCACTGAGCAAGATCCAGTCAAGGCACCGAGCAAGGTCCAAGGAAGGACGAGGGCGCACCGTCTGGTCGTGCTTTGCGTCGCAAAGGTGCGGCCCGGTGGCCACTCCTATTACCTCGAGGTGGTCGGGACCGGGGTCGAGGCACCGGGGGAGTGGATGAGCGCCGGGTCCCGGTCACTGGACCTCCACGGCTCTGTGTTGCCGGAGGACCTCGGCGCCGTGCTGAGCGGGGCCGACCCCTCGAGCGGCAGACGGCTCGGGCGGTGGCACGACCGGGTGAGCGTCGCCGGTTTCGACCTCACCTTCTGCGCTCCCAAATCGGTGAGCCTCCTCCATGCCCTCGGTGCCCGAGACGTCGCTGCCGAGGTCCGCGATGCTCACGGCTCGGCTGTCGCCGAGGCTCTCGACTATGTCGAACGTCGCGCTCTCGCCGTGAGGCGCGGCAGCGGACCGACGAGGGAGCTGCACGCAGCGGAGGGTGTCGCTGCCGGCGGATTCGTGCACAGGACGAGCCGCGCCCTCGACCCGCACCTGCACACCCACGTCGTCATGGCGAACCTGGCCAGAGCTCCCGACGGTTCGTGGAGCGCCCTCGACGGGCGAGGGGTCTACGCGCACAAGGCCGCTGCCGGAGCCCTCTATCACGTGCAGCTTCGTCACGAGCTGACCGAGAGGCTCGGCGTGAGATGGGAGCCGCTCACAAGTGGCCGCGCGGACATCGAGGGGATAGGCCGTGAGGTGCGCAGGGCTTTCTCCCGACGCGCGGCACAGATCGAGGAGAACCTCGCCGAGCGTTTCGCCACCACGGGAACGCCGAGCCAACGGGCGCGCACCGTCGCGGCCTTGTCGACACGCGCACCGCGCGACGTAAACCTCGCGCCCGAGACGCTTCGTGGGTGGTGGGAGGAGCGTGCACGCGACGTAGGGCTCTCGCCGCGGATCCTCGAATCGACGCTCGGCCGGGAGCCTCAGCGTCGACACCTAGGGCAGCTAGAGCAACTCGGACAACTCGGGCAGTTCGGACAGCTAGAGCAGCTCGAACAACTCGGACAGCTCGGCCGGAGCGTCACGCGACGCGACGCGCTGCGTGCATGGTGCTCGGTGGCCGAGAACGGAGCTACGGCCAAGGAGGTCGAGGAGATCGCCGACCGCTACGTGTCGAGACTCGAGCCGGTCGAGGGCTGGGCCGGTGCGAGGGACGCGCCCGGAGTCGGAGAGCGTCGCCACGTCGTCGAAACCCGCGCGATCGAACGCGACGCGCAGGAGGAGCTGAGGCGCATGGACCGCCACCTCGCTGCGCGAGGGATGTCGCGTTCCCGAGACCGTTCACTCGGTTTGGAGCGCGACCAAGGTTTGGACGTGGGCGTCGGCATGGGCTTCTAGCCGGACCTGACGCTCCATCAGGTCTTCACTAGAATCTGTTCTAGTGAAGACCGAGAACCAGCTGCTCATAGGCGGCAAGTGGCTCGATGCCTCGGGCGGGACGTACGAGATCGTCAACCCCGCCACCGAGGAACCAGTCGGATTGGCCCCCGACGCCACCGTGGCCGACGCCGAGTCCGCCGCGGCGGCGGCGCGCGAGGCCCTGCCGGGCTGGGCCGCGACCGACCCCGGCGACCGACTCTCGCTCATGGCCGCAGCGGCCGCTGCGATCAGGGCCAAGGCCGAGGACCTGCTGCCGCTCGTCATCGCCGAGACCGGGGCCACCGCAGCGGTGGGCTCTCGCATGCAGGTCCCCGTGGCCGCGGACCGCTTCGACCGGTACTCGCGCGACCACCGCAACGTCGCCCAGAGGTCCTTCGCACCTCAGGTGGCCCAGGCCACGCCGCTCGCACCCGGGGGCCTCATCAGCGCTCTGGCGCTGCGCCAGCCCGTCGGAGTCGTGACTTGCATCACCTCCTACAACTTCCCGATGGTCAACATGGCCGGCAAGGTCGCTCCGGCCCTCGCGATGGGGAACACCGTGGTGGTGAAACCCGCTCCTCAGGATCCGCTCGCCATCGTGGAGCTGGTCCGGATCCTCGACGAGGTGGGGTTCCCACCGGGTGTTGTGAACCTCGTCAATTCCTCGGGTCCGGACCCCGCCGACGCGCTCGTGCGGTCCCCCGACGTCGACATGGTGAGCTTCACCGGCTCGACGGCGGTCGGAACGCGAATAGCGGAGGCCGGGGGAGCGACCATGAAGCGTCTGCTGCTCGAGCTCGGGGGCAAGGGAGCTGCGATCGTCTTCGAGGACGCCGACCTGAGCTCTGCCGTGGGCGCGATCGGGTCTACTTGGAGCTTCCACTCGGGCCAGATCTGCACGGCGCCCACTCGCGCGGTCGTGCACCGCAGCGTCTACGACGAGGTGGTGCAGCGGCTCGTGAAGTATGCGTCGGTGTTGAAGGTGGGCGACCCGGCCGAGAAGGACACCGTGGTCGGTCCTCTCATATCGTCGGTCCAGCGGTCGCGCGTCGAGGGATACGTCGAGGCCTCCAAGACAGAAGGAGCGAGCCTCCTCGCTGGCGGGGGCCGCCCCACGCATCTCGAGAAGGGCTTCTACTTCGAGCCCACCCTCCTCGGCGCGACCAACCAGATGACCGTGGCACGCGAAGAGATCTTCGGCCCTGTCGTCGTGGCAATACCGTTCGACGACGAAACCGAGGCCGTGCGGATCGCCAACGACAGCGACTTCGGCCTCTACGACTACGTCTTCTCCGGCGACGCCGGGCGCGCATTTCGGGTCGCGAGGCAGTTGCGAGCCGGGCATGTCGGGATCAACACCGCCCAGCGCCACCACGAGGCCCCGTTCGGCGGGTTCAAGATGTCCGGCGTGGGACGCGACGGGGGGGACTACGGCCTCGAGGCGTACTCGGAGCTCCAGTCCATCATCTGGAGCAGCTGATGAGAGGGATTCGATGAGCACCTACGACCTTGCGATCATGGGCGGGATTGTCGCCGACGGCAGCGGCCTCGCCCGTAGGCGCGGCGACATCGCCGTGAAGGACGGGCGCGTGGCGAAGATCGGTTTCGTCGACGCATCCGATGCCGAGCAGGTGATCGATGCCGACGGCCTGCACGTGGCGCCCGGCATCATCGACGCGCACACCCACTACGACCCCCAGTTGACGTTCGAGCCGCACGCGACCTCGTCCTGCTACCACGGTGTCACCACGGTGCTCGCCGGCAACTGCGGCTTCTCCGTGGCCCCGAACCGTCCCGACCAGCGCGACTACCTGGCGCGCATGTTCGCCAAGGTCGAGGGCATGTCGCCGGTGGCGTTGTCCGCGGTGAACTGGGACTTCGAGACGTTCGCCGAGTTCCTCGCGTCGCGCACCGGAAAGCTCGGGGTCAACATGGCGTGCTACGTGGGCCACTCGGCCATACGGCGCACGGTGATGGGGGCGGAGGGATCCGAGCGTGAGGCGACCGACGACGAGATCGAGCAGATGCGCCAGGTGGTCGAGCAGGCCATGGAGGCGGGAGCCGCCGGCTTCTCCTCCTCGCACGGACCGACGCAATTGGATGGTGAGGACCGTCCGGTCCCGAGCCGCTTCGCCTCGATCCACGAGCTCGAGGTGCTCTGCGCCGAGGCCGGGCACCACAGGGGCGGGTCCATCTCCTACCTGCACAGAAGCGCCATCGGCGGTCTCGACTCCGAGGACAAGGAGCTCCTCGTGCGCCTGGGCACCCTGAGCCGCCTGCCGATCATCCTCCAGGGCCTCGGCGGCCGCTCCAAGGTCGACGTCCCCGGTGCCGGATGGGAAGACGTCGCGGCGTGGATCGACGACGCGGGTCGTCAGGGAGTGGGCATCTACTCGCTGCTTCGCAACCACCCGTTCGACCGCGACTTCCGCATCGAATCGGGCACCAACCTCTACGAGGGCGTGCCCGCCTGGCACAAGGTCTTGGGTCCGGGGAAGTCCAAGGAGGAGAAGCTCGCTCTGTTGCACGACCCCGCCCAGCGCGCGGAGATGCGCGGCGCGGTCGAGCACCCCAACACCGACGCCTCCAAGGGTTCGACGCTCCCCCCGCCGAGGTGGAAGGTGGTCGAGGTCGACGAGGTGGCGCGCCCCGAGAACGAGAAGTTCCTTCGCCGCACGATCGCCGACATCGCAGACGAGCTCGGGACGGACCCCGCAGACGCGATGCTCGACCTGGCGGTCTCCGAGGAGCTCGCGACCGTGTTCAGGTACGTCAACAAGAGCCGCTCCTGGGAGGAGGCGGTCGCGGTGGGACAGCGCCATCCCGCGATGGTGATCGGGGTATCCGACGGCGGCGCGCACCTCGACAGGGACGACGGATCGGACTGGTCGACCGCGTTCTTGGCGTTCTGGGTGCGCGATCGCAAGCTCTGGAGCCTCGAAGAAGGCATCCGCCAGATGACGCAGGTTCCCGCCGCCCTCCTCGGCTTCGAGGGAAGGGGGATGTTGCTTCCCGGATATGCCGCGGACGCATTCGTCTTCGACCCCGACACGGTGGAGCTCGAGTCGAAGAAGCAAGTGAACGACTTCCCCGGCGGCGAGTCTCGGTACTCGGCACGGCCGAAGGGCATCTACTGGACCATCGTGAACGGAGTGCCGATCGTCCGCGACGGCGAAGTTCTCGAGCAGAACCTCCCGGGTCAGGTCGTCCGCCCCGGCGTCGAACCCTGAGGACCCTTCGTCGTCCTCGCGCTCTGCGGGCACGTCGGTGAGGGGAATTGGCGGACGGTGAGGGAAGGCGAAAGCAGTCCGCCCACACCGCCCGCCGGTTATCGTTGGCCGGCGTAGAGCCCCGAGCCATGAGGCCAGCAGAGCTCGGCGGGAGGCCATAGATGGCGACGTCGATCGGCGAGTCGGTTGCGAGCAGGAAGGCGGCGCTCGTCTCGGTGCTGATGCTCGGCGCCGTCGTCGCCCTTTCACTCGGTCTCTACGCACGCCTGCACACGCCCTCGGGGAGGGCCCCGTTCACCCTCGGGTTCTCGGGGCTGCTGCAGATGAAGGCGTGGCTTACGACGGTCGTGCTCGTCCTGGTCGTGGCCCAGCTCTTGACGGCGCTGTGGATGTGGGGTCGCCTGCCACGGCTGAGCGCGGCGCCGCCGTGGGCTGCGCACGTTCACCGCTGGACCGGGGCGGTCGCTTTCGCTGTCTCGCTCCCGGTGGCGTTCAGCTGCATATGGTCCTTGGGGTTCTCCACTGCGAACTTTCGCGTCGTCGTGCACGGGGTGGCGGGCTGCCTCTTCTACGGGGCGTATGCCTCCAAGATGCTCGGGCTGCGCATGCCCGGACTTCCGGGCTGGGCGATCCCGGTGCTGGGAGGCACAGTCTTCGGGCTCGTGGTCGTGCTGTGGCTGACCGCCGGCCTTTGGTTCTTCACCCGCTCGGGGATACCGCTCTTCTGATGACCGAAGGCCGCATCTCGCGCCGGTCTTTGCTCACCCGCCTCGCGGTCACGGGGGCTGCGGGCGTTGCGGGTTATCTCGTGGCCACCAACAGCTCCCTCAGCCGGAAGGCCGCTGCCACGGCGGGCCCCAACGGCTACGGGACTCCGACGGTTCACGGCGGCGGGAAGCTGCTGACCGCCCTCGACAGCGTCCCGGACGGGGGAGGAGTCATCCTGGCCGGCGACGGGGTCGTTGGTGGTCGGCTGCGCGGCCGGGTCTGCCGGCGGGAAAAGCACGATCTGGGAGCGCCCCTTCAAGAACTGGTTGGAGGCCGATGAGTTTCCTCTACTATAGATATGAATGGTAGACGCCTGATTGGAAAACCGCGGCGGGCCGACGTAGTAGCGGCCGATGAACTTGACGATAACGCTCTCTCTCTTCACCTCGGCGTCGGTTGGCTGCGGCACGGCATAGGTGCCAGGGG
>DAIQQK010000154.1:0-6969 GCA_036786835.1 Acidimicrobiales bacterium
GCGAAGCTCGCAGAGGCTGCGGGCGCGCACGTTGTGGTGAACTACACCGAGGGCGACGTCGCAGCGGCCATCCGCGCTGCCGCGCCCGACGGCGTCGAGCGCGTGATCGAGGTGGCGCCGTCCAACCTCTCTATCGACTCACGTGTGCTCGCTCCGCACGGTGTGATCGTGCTGTACGCCTCAACGGACGAGGATCCGTCTCTCCCGGTGCGAGCCTTCATGAACCTCGACGCACGGCTGCACACCATTCTTCTCTACATGGTGAGGCAGGGCGAGCTCGATGTGGCGGTGTCCGAGGTCTCGGCCGCTCTCGCCGAGGGAGCGCTCAGCCCTCTTCCCTTCCATCGTTTCTCGCTGGATCAGACAGGCCAGGCTCACCGTGCCGTGGAGGACGGAGCCGTAGGAAAGGTGATCGTCGAGATCGACTGACCGCTCAACCGATCCTTGCCGCGACCTTGGCCGCCAGGGTGGTCGCATCGGCCTGTAGCTGGGCGGGTGTCCTTCCGCTCTCCTGGACCTTGAGCTGAAAGACGACCGAGCCCTTACGGGCGAAAAGGGTGTCTCCGGAGACGAGCCAGTACGCGCTGTCGCCAACGCCGGAGACTGCCACTGGTGTGCCGTTTCCGGCAGAGGGGTCGGTGGAGTTCGTGTAGTTCTGCTGACCGGCCGAGCTCGTGTCGAAGAAGTCGAGATAGACGAGATCGTTCGTGTCACCGAGGTCGTAGTAGCAGTCTTGAACTTGAACAGCGGACTCGTGATTGAAGATCGGCCGGCCGGCAAGGGTCTTCCCGATGGCAGAGAAGTCGCTCGAAGTCAGGTACCTGCAGGATCCTTCCGAGGGGCCTGACCCAGCCCCAGCTCCCGGGCCACGAGAAGCTTGCGTACCCGAAGGGCTTCCGCAAGCGGTCCCGACGAGAGCGACGATCGTGAGGTTCGCGACCATCACTGTGAGGAGAATAGGCCTTCTCATGTCAGGCCTCGAGGTGGGTGATGTCGGGACGGCCACAGTCTTTGCCTGGCCGTCACAGTTGTCAAGGACGAAGGTGTCCAGACGATCAGGCGATGCCGCGCTCGCAATCACCTGTCTACGATGGCCGGCACTCGCGTGTATCGAATCGACGCGTAGAGAAGGGGGCTCGAGTGGACAAGGTACGGATCGCGATCCTCGGGGTCGGAAACGTCAGCCAGCTCAACGTCCCCGGTTACCTCGAGCACCCGAACTGCGAGGTCGTGGCTATATGCGACTCCCGGCTCGACCACGCGCACAGCCTTGCCGCCAAGTGGGGGGTGCCGAAGGTGTACGGGGCGCTCGAAGACCTGCTCGCCGACGACGCGGTCGACGCGCTCGAGGTCCTCACTCCGACGTACCTGCACACCGAGCACGTTGTCGCAGCTGCAAAGGCGGGAAAGCACGTGTCGTGCCAGAAGCCGATCGCCAATTCCGTCGACGACGCGAGGCGGATGATCAAGGCGTGCGCGGACGCCAACGTCATGTTCCGGGTGACCGAGAACTGCTGCTACTACCCACCCCTTCAGCGAGCGAAGCAGCTGATCGGCGAAGGCGCCATCGGGACACCGACCGTAATCAGGATCAAGACCGTGGTCGGTGAGACCGAGTCGGAGTTCCAGGCGACCCAGAACCCGGAGGGCTACATCTGGCGCTTCGACGCCAGGAGCCCCGGAGGACATCTATTCGACGACGTGATGCACAAGTATGCGATGGCGCTTTGGCTCGTCGACGAAGACGTCACGAGCGTGCAGGCCATCGTGCGAAAGGGCCGCCTCTTCTTCGAAGCTCCCATGGTGGCGCTGTTCGAGTACGCGCGCGACGACCTGCTCGGGATGATGGAAGTGTCTCACGCACCCGGGATGTTCATCGATAGCGACTGGTACGGGGCAGACGAGTTCTTCGAGATCCAGGGGACCTCAGGGTTCATCTGGGTGACCCGCCTCTCCGGACGCCTTCACGACCTACCCCCGCTCGTGGTCACGAGCGGCAAGACCCGCACGGTGATCAGGGACATCGACGACCGCTACGAGGTGAGCTTCAAGCGCGCCGCGGCCGGGTTCGTGGACGGCCTCATCTCGGGGACCCAGGCCGAGCTCGCGCCTGCGCAGGCGCTCGAGACCCTTCAACTCGCTTTCGCGGTCTACCAGTCCTCCAACGAGCGCCGGCCGGTCGACCCGGCGCGGATCGAGGGGTCGGTGTCGCCGCCGTGGTGGCCGAAGAGCGCAGCCGAACTGATCGACGACGTGGTGACCCTGGGGCTCATGCCCGAAGGCATGGAGGTGCCCGAGTCCGAGGCCTTCCTCGAGACGAAGAGCGAGCCCGAGAGCGGCTAGAGCTTCGTCAACGGCGCCCGAAGGGCTCGGCGAGCTGCCCGGCGAGCAGTCCCAAGTGGCGGCGCGAGCGCGGATCCTGCTCGGTCATGAGCGGCCTGTCGGGGAGGCCCGTCGGACAGGGTGAGCTTCCCTTCACCGGCATGCACGCCCGGCTGGCGACGACGTCCCAAACCGTGAGCACCACCCCGAGGTTGATCCCCCTCGACCCCTCGTAGGAGTGGTGGATGCGGTGGTAGGCGGGGCTCACGAAGACCTTTCCCAGCACTCCGAAGGACCAGTCGACGTTGGTGTGGGGAAGGGTGCCGAGACACACGTAGGCGGTGATGACAGCGGGCGCCATCGGGCGGTGACCCATCAGGACCACGACTGGAACCGTGCCGAGGAAGAACCCTGCAAGGTGGCTGAGCGGGTGGGCCCGGAAGGTGGTGAGGACGCTCAGCTCCTCCTGTGAGTGGTGGACGGCGTGGAATCGCCACAGCGCGCCGATGCGGTGGTCTGCGAAGTGGGCGAGCCAATTCCCCGCATCCATGAGGATGATCGTGACGGCGAGGACCGACCAAGTCGGCCACGCCGCCGTCCACGCGACCGCCATCCAGCCCGCGTGACCGACGAGCAGCTCCGCGAACGCAACGCCAAGCAGCGTCATCAAGGGAACGACCGCGACGACGTGAAGCACGAGGAAGAGAGCGTCGTGCAGGTGGCCCTTCGACAACAGAGGTCGTCGCTCCGCCGGCCAGATGTGCTCGCAGACGAGCGCAGTCGCGACGAGGACGACGACAGCTGGGGCTACGAGCTCGGCCCGACCGGCTGAAAGGACCTTGCCGAGACTTCCGGCTCGACCGAGGGTGTCGACTGCGACCGAGACGAGCCACGCCGTCGTGGCTGCCACGAGAAGCGCAGGAAGATAGAGCTTCCGGCTGTGCGTTCGGGCCGGAGACTCGAGCGCCGGCGCGGTGATCGTCATCTAGCCCGGCACACTATCGATGCGTCGGCCATGTTCGACGTCCCGATATGGCTCAGTACCCGTACCCGCCGGGCATCGTCGTGGGAGTGGTGGTCGGCGGGGGCGGAGGACTGGTCGTAGGCGGTGTCGTGGGGGGAGTGGTGGGCGGCGTGGTCGGAGCCGGGGTCGGTGTCGGGCTCGGGGTGGGCGACGAAGGCGTCGGTGACGGAGTCGCGTTCGACCCCGTCGAGCCTGAGCCTGACGCACCAGAGGACGAACCGGGTGTGGCTCCCGCGCTCGCGGGAGCCGTCGTGGTCGTGCCCGGAGAAGCAGGTGATGTCGCTCCGCTCGCAGGCACCACGAACCAGGTGTTCAGCTCGCCTTGGCCGTTGGTCTGTCCGGGCGCCTTGTCTCCTGAGAAGACGTAGAGGGGCGATCCGTCGAAGGTCACCTGATGCGACCCGTCCTGGCGCACGATCGTCCCAAGTGTCCCGGTTACACCTGCGCCTGCGGTGGGAGTGGTGCCCGCGGGGACGGTGAGCGGAGGCCAGGCCGTCGAACAACCTGCGTTGCACGCGCTGTTGCCGCCTGAGTCCTGGGTGAAGCGGTACAGCGTCATGCCCTGGCTGTTCGAGAGGATGGCGCCGAACTGGCTGTTGGCAGACGCGAGGACGGTCGCAGGAGCAGAGGTGCGCGCAGACGCAGACTTCGACGCCTTCGTCGCTGCCGGCGTCGAAGAGCTGGTGCAGGCGGCCGCGAACAGCGCCAACGCACCGACCGCAATGACGGGCAATGCCCGCGCCCTCGTGCGGGGGCGCGTCGTGCGGCCTGTCTCGGAAGTGCGTGTCCGCCAAGGCGTCAGATCAAGCATCGTCGTGAGCTCCCATCGATCTCGGGCCGCGCAGTGCGGTTGTCGGGTTGGATACGGCGCATGCCGCCAAGGTGTTCAAGCCGTCCTCGGATTGCCGCTCAGTTTTGTGACGGTTGACTATTCGGTGATGGCCGCGAGAAATCGGCTCATATCGTGAACGTTTCGACCGACCGACACGTAACCCGCGAGAACACTTGACTCCGTGTCGAAACAGACGGCTGCACGGACACTCGAAAGGATGCGACATTCGATGAGCAGGATCGGATCAAAGGTCACCCCGAAGCATCTGCCCTTCGGAATCGGCGTCTTGGCCGTAGGTGTGGCGCTCACGCTGTCCGCGTGCGGGTCCTCTTCGACCGACAACCACGGTCCATCGGGGAAGAACGCCGCCTCCTCTTCCTCGTCCTCCTCTTCTTCGCCGGCCACGACGTTCAGCACCGCCAATGTCTCGGGGCTCGGCACCGTGGTGGTCGACGGACGGGGCCGGACCGTCTACGTGCTCACTGCTGACGGTCACACGAACGCGCCCTGCACTGATGCGAGCGGGTGCACCAAGGTGTGGCCAGATCTACCGCTTCCCGACGGAACATCGTCAGCGAAGGCGGGAACCGGGATCCAGGCGTCGTTGCTCGGAACGATGAAGCTGAGCGACGGAGAGACCTATCCGACCTACAACGGCTGGCTCATGTACGAGTACGTGGGCGACTCTGCATCCGGCCAGGGGACCGGACAAGGGATCACGAGCTTCGGCGGGACCTGGTACGCCCTGAGCGCCTCAGGTACTCCCGTGAACGCCGCGGCGGGCATGTAGCGCCGAGCAGCGAAGAGTTCAGGAGGAGATCGCGATCACGTAGCCGACGATCATCCCCAAGCCAGTGAGAAGGTGCAGGAGAATGTTCGCCTGCATGGCCGGAATGAGCGCGTATGGCTCGCGGTAGTGGTCCCGGAGCCCTCGCCAGGACCTGAGGGCCATCGGCGCCGCCAACAACGCCAAGAGCGTCCACCAGGGGGTCACGCCCGTGGCAGCGAGCACCAAGATCCCGCAGAACGCGGCGGCGACCGAACAGACGTACATCGATCGCACCACGTGGGGAGTCCAGCGGACGACGAGAGTCCGCTTCCCGGCTGCTGCGTCACCTTCGCGGTCGGGCACCTGGTTGACGTAGAGGACAAGCGCTATGAGCACGGCCACAGGCAACGACGCGAGCACGGCTTGCCAGCTCCAACGGCCCGCGCACGCGTAGTAGGTGCCCACCGCCATAACAGGACCGAACCCGAGCGCGGTGACCGGTTCCCCGAGCCCCCGGTGGACGAGCCTCAGTGGAGGAGCTGCGTAGGCCAGGCTGAGGAATACCCCGACGGCTCCGATCGCGAGAAGGCCCCAGCCTCTCTCTGCAGCCAGGTACACGCCGATGCCAAGGGAAAGCGCGTAGAAAGAGATGCATCCGCCTACCATCGCCCGTCTGCTCACCAGGCCGTACTGGATGACCCTCGAACCTCCCGAGAAAGGTGTCGGGGTCACGTTTGCCTCGTCGGCGCCGCTCGCGTCGTCGAAGAGGTCGTTCGCCATGTTGAGACCGAGATGAACCGACATGGCCGCGACGAGCGCGAGCACGAACCAAAGTGTGTGGAAGGCACCCTGGCGGGCGGCGACCACCCCTCCCAGGCCCACGGGTATGAGGGTGGCGGTGAGGAACGGAAGCCGGGTGGCCAAGAAGAAGGTCCACCAACCAGACAGCCGCGGCCTGGCGCCGAGATCGGAGATGTACTCGCGGCCTCTTGGGACGCTTCTTTCGGCGTACTCCAAGAACGGTGTTTCCTGTTCGTCCCATCCGGTCGCGCTGTCGACGCTCACGTGCAACTTCGCGCCGACGGAAGTACTAGAGCCCCATAGGTTCACATATCGGCGCTCGTCGTAGCCCACTCCCGGCTGCGGGCGGATGTGGCTGAAGGTGAGCTCGACCCGTTGGCTTGCCGGGGGCATCACGTCGACCGAAAGCGGCCCGATCTCCAGCGACCCCGACGCGACCTCGAATTCTGCAGCCACGTTCAACGGGTATCCATCCCGGTCGACGTAGCTGAGAACGGCGTGGTCGTAGCCCCGGGCCCTCTCGAGCGCGTCGGTCACCGACAGGCGTCCCATCAGCCGGCTCCGTTCAGTTCGCGCACCTGAGGGGGTCGGTCGGTCCTTCCGTCCTCCCACCACAGCACTCGTCTCGGGGTGATCTCGATGACCGACCGCTCGAAGAAGAGTGGTATCCCGAACCGACGCTTGAGGAAGAAGTCGATCGCCGGTTCCTTCGCGCGCCAAAGCGGTAGAAGCCGCTCCCATCCCGAGTGAAGGTCGTCCTCGACGACCACGGCGTCCCCCTGGATCGTCACTCGGTGGAATGGCTTGGCTGGGACGGCGTTCGGATCGGTGAGAGAAAAACACACTTTGGGGTTCGCCTTGATGTGTTCGAGCTTGCGTGAGAACAGGATCGAAGACGTCAAGTAGACGAGGGTTTCGTCGCAAAGGGGGATCAGAGGATAGGTGACCGGCCGGCCTTCCGCGTCGATGACCGTTAGCTCTCCGACGAGAGCCAAGTCCAACAGAGCTTTGACCTCCGCGGGCAGCTTGCTCTGAGTCGCGAGCACGATCCCGACCATACGGGCGGCGTAGCGAGTGTGCAAAGGCTGGAGGCGGACCGTCACAGCCTCCGGGCCGATCGCGGATGACGAGGGACGGGCCGGGTCGGAACAACCGAGCTCTATTTCGTGGTCGGGACCGGCGTCGATCCGGTGACCTCACGCTTTTCAGGCGCGCGCTCTA
>DAIQQK010000032.1:0-27926 GCA_036786835.1 Acidimicrobiales bacterium
ACACCGGCGTCGAGGCACGCCTGGGCGTAGTGGCGCTGGGCATCTTCCGAGCCCACCGGCAGGTAGCTCACCAGCACGTCGGCACGGTTCGCGGTCAAGACCCCGGCGACATCGACCGCCTCGGCCGGGGACTCTTCCACTGTCTGCTTGTAGTACGACCCGAGGCCGTCCAGGGTCGGCCCCCTCTGGACGGTCACGTCGAGGTGACCGACGGACGCGAAGCGGATCGTGTTGTTCGGTCCTGCGAAGATCGCCTTCGACAGATCGAGGCCGACTTTCGCCGCGTCGACGTCGAACGCGGCCACGAATTCCACGTCGCCGACCCCGTAGCCGCCGAGGTCGACGTGCATCAAGCCCGGGACATTGTCGTCGGGGTTCGCCTCTCGGTAGTACTCGACCCCCTGCACCAGGGAGCTCGCGCAGTTGCCGACACCGGCGATCGCAACCCGGACCGTACTCATAGTGGATCTCCTTCCATCTGTTTGAGACTTTGTGCTTCGACGGCGCTCGTAGCGGATCGACCCGGGGCCGCCGTCGCGCTCGGGCTGCGTTCGGCCTCGATCAACCGGTCGAGCCATGAGATGTCACGTTCCGTAGATTCGGTCGCATGCTCCAAGAGCGCGCGGGTGTAGACGTCGAGCCTGTCCGCGGCGGCGACCGCAGCAGAGCGCGATTCGGTCAGGCGCTCCGCGAGGTGGGCGCGCCGGCGCTCGAGCAGGCGTAGGCGAGCCTGGGGTGGCAGGTAGCGGGCGAACGCGAGTCGCAGCCCGAAGCTCCGCGCGTCGTCAGCGCCGGCGTCGCGCTCGGAGTCGAGCAGTGCAGCGAACTGCCGGCGCCCCTCGTCGGTGATCCGGTAGACCTTTCTTCCTCTTCTCGAGAGCCCCGTGCTAGCCCGCCGGGAACGCAGGGCTGCCCGTTCGCCGGAGAGCGAGCCCGTCATGGGCACTCTCGTGGGCGGCCTCGAGGGTTCCTCGACAGCCTCGACCGCGCCCTGGCGCTCGAGCCGATTCAGCGCAGGGTAGAGGGACCCGAAGGAGACGTTCGAGAGAACGCCGAGCTCGTCGCGCAGGCGCTTGCGGATCTCGTATCCGTGGAGGGCCTGGGTCTGAAGCAGGCCCAGGATCGCTAGCTCGAGCACGCCGTGACCTGCATGGATCGCATCGACCGGCTCGAGGAGCCCCCTTGGGGCATGGGAGAGTGGGCGGGGGAGTACATCGGTACCACCTATCGTATCGATATATCGGCGGTGTGCAAGTCGGAGGCAGTGCGTTACTTGACATTCCCAAGTCGGGGCCGGGACCGGTACGCCTCCCGGCGGTACCCTGGCGAGATGGTTTTCGGGCCGTCGGCCTTGCGTGGCTTCTCGGTGAGCGGTGCGGGCGGGCGCGTCGAGTACCGGCTGGCTCGGAACGCCGTGGTGAAGGAATTCCAAAAGGGACGGCTGTCCAGGCTCGACGTCTGTGACGCTCACCCCGAGCTCTTGCGAGCGGCACGCAACGTCGGGGTCCCCCTGGAAGAGGACTGCCCGATCTGCGAGGAGGCTGCGGTCGTCCACGTGACCTACGTGTTCGGACCGAAGCTCCCCGCGCACGGCCGTTGCGTGTCGTCGCCGGAGGAGCTCGCGAAGCTTTGCCGGAGGCCGGACGAGGTCACGTGCTACGTGGTCGAGGTCTGCCCTGTCTGTGCGTGGAACCACCTCGCCCGCATGTACCCGGCCGGCGGGCGCCATCGTCACGCAGGAAACGGGCGCGCCCAATTGCGTGGGGCAATAGGGCAGCATGGACCGACCGGACGGTCACGGTAGGGCCACGGCCATTACCCCCTAGGACTTCGAGGAGAAACACGCGATGAGTGTGGTCCAGCCAGGCGGAGGTCAATCTCGCGGTGGGAGTCAGCGATCCGGGTCGAGGCCCGGGGGCAGGCCTCCCGGCGACTCCGGACGACCGACCAAAGCGCCGACGCGCGGGGCCCAGTCGGGGCGCAACACCGACGGGCAGTCCGGCCAGAGGCCGAGACAGCCGCAGAAGCCGGGGCAGCGACCCGGCGGCAAGCAGGGCAAGGGGAAGCGCAACGTACCTGTCCAGGCGGCTCCTCCGCGCAGGATTTCGCCCACGACACTCGCATTCGCGTCGATCGCCGTGGTCGTCGTGGTCGTCGTCGCCCTCGTGATCGTGAAGGTGACCGGCTCCTCCAACAGCAACCCCAACGCGGTGGCGCCCACCCTGACCGTCGCGAGCCCGACCGTGCTCTCGGAGCTGACCGGTGTGAGCGACACCGTGATCAACACCGTGGGGGTTCCATCCAACTCGGCCGTCAACCCGCCGTCGGTCCTGAAGGGCGAGTCCCCCCTCACCTTCGCCGGCAAGCCCGGAGCGATGTTCATCGGGGCGGAGTACTGCCCGTACTGTGCAGCCGAACGGTGGGCGCTGATACTGGCTTTCAGCAAGTTCGGAACGTTCTCCGGCCTGAACGAGACGACCTCGTCGCCATGGGACACCGATCCCGCGACGCCGACCTTCTCCTTCCACGGCGCCAGCTACACGAGCAATTACGTCACTTTCAAGCCGATCGAGTACGAGTCCAACGGCACAGGCCCGAACGGCGCGGGGATTCACGTGATCAGCTCGCTCTCCTCTCAGGAGTCGAGTCTGTGGAACAAGTACGAGGCACACTTCGGGGTCCAAACGGGCAGCGTTCCTTTCCTCGACATAGGGAACAAGATCTTCGTGACGTCACCGAGCTACAACCCCGCGGTGCTTTCGGGTCTCAACCAGGACCAGGTCGCTTCCAAGCTCACCAACGCGAGCGACCCTGTGACGCAGTCGATCGTCGGGACCGCGAATTACCTGATCGCCAGCATCTGCTCGATCACCCAGAACCAGCCCTCGACTGTTTGCTCGACCTCAACTGTGACGCAGGCCTCCAAGGCGCTCGGGTTGAGCTGAGGTAGGCGACGTGGCCCAAGCACACCGCCAGCGACCGAGGGTCCGCACACCCGGCGCGGTCGCTGCGCCACGACGCCCCCGCAACGGCCAGTCCACCAACGGCGCCCGGCGCGATCGCGCGGTGCAGGCGCCGCCCGAGGCCCGCCGCCAGCGCGGCGAGGGAAGGCTCCGGGCGATCGGCTGGAGGCCGATCACGGCCCTCGTGGTCTCGATCGCGGGGCTCGGTGACTCGGGGTACCTGGCGTACGAGCACTACACGGGCAACCACAGCCTTGCGTGCAACACCAGCTCGATCATCAACTGCGAGAAGGTGACCGAGGGCACCTGGTCCTACATCCACCTTCATTTTCTCGAGATACCTGTCGCCTTGCTCGGGCTGATCTTCTTCGTTGCGATGGTCGCGCTGAACTTGCCCGCGATGTGGAGGTCGACGCTGCGGTGGATCGCGCCGCTTCGCCTTGCGATCGTGGCTGTCGGGATGCTTTCGGTCCTGCTCCTCCTCTACCGCGAGCTCTTCGAAGCGAAGGCGATATGTCTGTATTGCACGGGCGTGCACGTGTTGACCTTCGTCTTGTTCATCGTGGTCATGTCGTCGCTGTCGACGTTCTCCGCTGCCGGGGAATAGCGGGCCTATCGAGCGCTATCGCCGAGGGCTTCTGCGAACCAGCGCTTGGTCGTGCTCACCGAGGTCGCCATGCTCCCGAGGAACGTGGCGGCGGCCGCCAACGACCGCGACCTCCCTGCGACCGCCCCGTCGAGCAGCTCGTTCCAGAACAGCGCCCAGCCGCCGGCCAGCGGAGTCCCGATCGCCGGGTGAGTGAGCATCCGCCCTGCAGCCGACACGGCGCGCGGGCGTTGCAGCAGCACCCGGTGGAAGGCGGAGGCGACCTGCTGGTAGGGGAGATGCGACTCGGCCAGCCTTCTTCGGTAGAGCGACGCCGGCTCTGCCGGGTTCTGGAGCACGGACTCGGCAGCGGATCTGGCGCTCGTCATGGCGTGCGCGATCCCCTCGCCCTGAAGCGGGTTCACGAGCCCGGCGGCGTCTCCGACCAGGAGCACCCCCTCCGACGCGGGCCTGGTCCCCACCATCCCCATCTTGAGCCATCCCCCGAGGCGCTCCCTCGTGGGTGGGAGATCTTCGGGCAGAAGCCCGATCCGCGAAAGGTGCTCGAGGAACTCGGGCAGCAGGCGCACGGCCTGGGAGCCGGCGCTGCGCTCGGAGAGGGTTCCCACGCCGAGCCCGACATTGGCCACGCCTTCGGGCCCAGGGAAGACCCATCCGTAACCGCACAGACCGCGTCGCGGACGGGGTTCCCACATGACGATCGTGGGCAGCGCCGGCTCATGGTCGACGCGGCAGCGGATGGCGAACCCCCAGAGGATCCGTGAGTTCTCGCACAGTCCGGCGCACTCGGCCACCCGGCTCGTGGCTCCGTCCGCACCGATCACGGTTTGTGCGCGCACACGGCGGCCGTCGTCGAGCTCGAACCCGCACAGCCGCCCCTCTTCGGCGATCGGCCGGCCGGCGCGCGCGGTGATGTCGCACGCGCCTTCGTCCAGCGCGCACGTGCGAAGCGCTTCGTCGAGTACATGCCTGGGGATCGCGAGCGCACAGCCCGGGTAGTCGACTCCGGGTACAGAGGGAAGCCGGACGCGCTTGCCCGTCGGGCCGACGACGAGCATGTCCCCGAGACTCGGGGCTTTGGCGTCGGCGACCCGGGAGCGAATGCCGAGGTCGTCGAGGACCTTCACACCTCGCGGACCGATCAGGTCCCCGCAGGCCTTGTCCCGGGGGAACCTGGCCTTGTCGACGAGGGCCACCCGAGCGCCCCCGCGGGCGAGCACGAGGGCTGCCACCGAGCCTGCGGGCCCCGCCCCCACCACGGCCACGTCGAAGCAGTCGGCCTGTCGTTGCAGGCTCATCTGTGGGATTGTCGCACGGTGGATCGTGCGCCGTCGGGCGAGATGGCTCCGCAGAGGTTCGCGCAGCACCTCTTCACGCCCCTGCCCGACCGATACGACCGTCTCGCCGAATTGCTCTCGTTCGGGCAGAACGGGAGGTGGCGACGCGCCATGGTCGACCAGGCCTGCGTGGACTCGCCGGCGCTGATCTGCGACGTCGCGACGGGAACCGCAGGTGTGGCGCTGCAGCTCGCATCGCGAAACGGTGGGCGCGTCGTGGGCGTGGACTTGACCGAGGCAATGCTGCAGCGGGGAAAGCAGAACGTGGCGAGAGCGGGGGAGTCCCGGCGCATCGCCCTCAGTGTGGGAAACGCCGAGAGGCTTCCTTTTGCGAGCTCGACCTTCGACGCTCTCACGTTCACGTACCTTCTGCGTTACGTCGGCGACCCTGCTTCGACACTGGCCGAGCTGGCGCGGGTGGTCAAACCAGGAGGCGCGGTCGCCAGCCTCGACTTCCTGCTACCCGAGAGGGCGATCTGGCGCGCTGCGTGGTGGGTGTACACGCGGGCGGTCCTTCCGGTCGGTGGGCTTCTGAGCGGAGGGCGCGAATGGTTCGAGGTCGGTCGTTTCCTCGGACCGAACATCTCGCGCCACTACCGCCGTTACCCGGTCGCCTGGACCGTCGAGGCCTGGCGCGACGCCGGCATGGAGGACGTGCAGGTCCGCAGGATGAGCCTAGGAGGGGGTCTCGTCATGTGGGGGAGGCGCCGTCGTGAGTGAGGACGCGCTCCCTGCCTATTACGCAAGAGGGGGCGCCGGCTGGCGCGACTGGTGGACCCTGCTGCACCCGCCGTACACCGCCTGGCACCTTTCCTACGTGGTGATCGGAGCCTCGCTGGCGCCGCACCCGAGCGTCTCGCGCCTCGTCGCCAGCGTGCTCGCGTTCTTCCTGGCGGTCGGGCTGGCTGCTCACGCGCTCGACGAGCTGCACGGCCGCCCGCTTCGCACGACGATTCCCTCGTCTGTCCTCGTAGGGGTGATCGCCGCCGGGCTCGCCGGCGCCGTCGCGCTCGGGATCGTCGGCGTTGCGAAGGCGGGAGTGGCGCTGGTTCCCTTCATCGTGATCGGTCCTGTCCTTGTCGTCGCCTACAACGCCGAGCTCTTCGGGGGAGTGGTGCACACCGACGTGGGATTTGCCGCGACCTGGGGCTCGTTTCCTTTGTTGTGTGGTTATGTCGCTCAGACCTCGACCATGCGGCTGGCTCCCCTACTTGCCGCAGGGGGCGCGTTCGCACTTTCGTACGCACAGCGCAGTCTGAGCACCCCGGCGCGCCTCGTTCGCCGATCGGCGGCGGCCGTCGCCGGTTCGATGTACATGGCCGACGGCTCGGCGCAGCCGATCGAGAAGGCGACGCTGCTCGTTCCTCTCGAGCGCGCCTTGCGAAGTCTGTCGTGGGGAGTGGTGCTGCTCTCGGGCGCGCTGGCGGTCGCCCGCCTCACCTAGGAAACACCCGCTCGAAGCGTCAGGTCTCGTCGTTCAAGGCTCGGTGGAGCTGCCTTCGAAAGCTCGCCACCGTGATCTCCACGACTCGGTCGTGACCCCACTCCAGGACGGGCCGTGCAAGGCGCGCGGCGAGCCGCATCGGCCTCTGCATCATCTCGATCGTCCAACGGACCTCGGCGCGGGTGCCTGACCCGTCGGGTTCGAGCACGAGGCGAGCCCAGCCCTCGAGGTCCCCGTGGACGGTGGCGTCGATGCTCTGAGGCCGCTCGCACCTGTCGAGCTCCACGCGCAGGCGCATCCGGTACGGAAGAGGCGGGGAGACGACGCCGTGCAGCACCGCCCCGTCGACCAGACCGCCACCTTCGAGACGGAACTCCTCCAGCCAGCCCCACCAGGACTGAAAGTGGTCGGAGTGCTCGATTGCTCGCCACACCTCCTCCGGAGCCGCCTCGAGCCCGAAGGTCCCTCGGTAGTCGACGACCTGCGGAGCGCGCGCCACTTCTTTCAGGCTACGGGCACAGGCTGCGCTCGACGCTCGCGAAGGTGTGGGCCGGGTGTCCGGCCAGACGGCACGGCGGTACGATTGACCGGAACCCGGTCCCAAAGCCGCCGGCAGCCGAGGAGCGCTGGACGGCAAGGAGGCCTGACATGGCTGAAGTAGTCGCGGCCGCAAAGGTCACTGTCCCGATGGTGCGCGGGCGAAAGCGCGAGCGTGGAGCCGAGCCCATCGTCATGCTCACCGCGTACGACACCCCCGGGGCTCGCATCTGCGACGCCGCGGGCGTCGACATGATCCTCGTCGGGGACTCGGTCGCCGACAACGTCCTCGGTCACGAGGACACGCTCCAGGTCGACACGGCCGTCATGGCGCACCACGTGGCGGCGGTCGGCCGGGCGCACCCGCGTGCTCTGGTCGTGGGTGACATGCCTTGGCTCAGTTACCACCTGTCGGCCGAGGACACCGTGCGAAACGCCGCCAAGCTGGTACGAGCCGGAGCCGAAGCGGTGAAGCTGGAAGGTGGCAGGTCGCGCCTGCCCATGGTGGAGGCGCTTCTCGCCGCGGAGATCCCGGTGATGGGCCATCTGGGACTCACTCCCCAGTCTGTGCACACCATGGGGGGCTACAAGGTGCAGGCGAAGGAGCAGACGGCTGCGGAGTCGCTGCTGCAGGACGCGAAGGCTCTCGTGGCTGCGGGGTGTTTCGCGATCGTTCTCGAAGGTGTCCCGGATGTCGTCGCAGCCCGAGTGACTGCCGAGATCGACGTGCCGACCATAGGAATCGGAGCCGGCCCGTCCTGCGACGGTCAGGTGCTCGTCTTCCACGACCTTCTCGGCCTGAACGTCTCGAAGCCCCCCAAGTTCGTCCGCCGCTACGCGCAGCTCGCGCAGGTGGCCGAGGAAGCGGTGAGGGCATGGGGGGCGGACGTGCGCTCGGGAGCCTTCCCGTCCGACGCCGAGAGCTACCACGCCTGACCGGGGCGTCCGGCCCGTCAGCTAACATCTTGAGGTCGAGGTCCGGTCCGAGGGCCGGCTCGTCGCAGTTACCCTGCCCTGCATCCGGCTCGCGAGAGTCGCCCGCGCAGGGCCCCGGAGCAAACGGCCCCGGGTCCGGAGGGAGGTGAGCCGCAGGTGCGGCCTTACGAGACGTTGATCATCTTCGCCCCCGATCTGGAGGACTCGGTCATCGAGTCCTTCGTCGAGCGGGTGCTCGAATTGATCCGGGCGAACAACGGGAGCCCGGGGACCGTCGACCGATGGGGCAGGCGTACTCTCGCCTACGAGGTCAACCACCGACGCGAGGGCTATTACGTGCTGGTCGAATTCGGTGCCGAACCGAAGACCGTGGCCGAGCTCGACCGTTTTCTCATGCTCCTGGACGAAGTGCTTCGCCATAAGATCGTGCGGCTGCCCGAGAAGGTCGCGGCGCGTGCGCGACCTGCGTCGCCCGCACGTGCCAAGAGCGCTGCGGCCGGCTGAGCGAGAGCGGAGGGGAAATGTCCAACGGCAACAACGTGGTCCTGGTCGGCAACATCACCCGCGACCCCGAGCTCAGGTTCACTCCCTCGGGTCAGGCGACAGCCACCTTCGGGCTCGCGGTCAACCGCAGATGGCAGAACCGCCAGACCCAGGAGTGGGAGGAGGCGACCAGCTTCTTCGACGTCGTCTGCTGGCGGGAGATGGCCGAGAACGCCGCCGAGAGCCTGGCCAAGGGCTCCAGGGTCCTGGTGACCGGGAGGCTCGAGCAGCGTTCGTGGGAGACCGCGGACGGGGACAAGCGATCGAAGATCGAGGTCGTCGCCGACGAGATCGGGCCGAGCCTCAGGTGGGCGACAGCACAGGTGACGAAGAACGAGCGGCGCGGGCCCGGGTCCGAGGCCCCCGGAGGGTCGCGCCAGCCGGCTCCGGCACCCGCTGCGGCCGGACCGCAAGGCGGCTACGGATACGACGAGGAGCCCTTCTAGATGGCACGTGGCAACGAAAGGACCACCCGGCGGGCCCCCAAGGACGCCGGACGCCGGACCAAGAAGAAGCCCTGCGCGCTGTGTCGGGACAAGGTGGAGTGGGTCGACTACAAGGACGTCGGCATGCTGCGCAAGTACATGAGCGACCGCGGCAAGATCCGTGCCCGTCGCGTCACCGGCAACTGCACACAGCACCAGCGTGAAGTGGCTCTCGCGATCAAGACCGCGCGCGAGCTCGTCCTACTGCCCTATACGCAACGCACCACGACCGAGCGCGCCGGTGGACGCGGTCGAGGACGACCGGACCGACCCGAGCGTGGAGGCATGCCGAGCGCGACTGGGGTCCCTGAAGCTGCACCGGGCATCGATGCGGACGAGGTCCAAGCCGTCGAGGACGAGGAGACGGATCTCGCCTATGGCGCCGATCTGGAGGGCGACGACGGAGAGCTCTCGGAGGTCCCTGCATTGGCGTCCGAGGCGGCGTCCGGTGACGGCGCCGAGGCAGAAGCATCCGAGCTCTCGGCGCGCGAGGCGGTCGCGGGCAACGGCGCGTCAGCGGGTGACGTCACCGGGAACGGTGCGTGATGAAGGTCCTGCTTCGAAGTGACGTGGACGGTGTCGGCAAGCGAGGGGACGTCGTCGAAGTCGCAAAAGGGTTCGCGCGCAATTACCTGTTTCCTACCGGCCGGGCTCTCGTGGCGACTGCCGGGACCGAACGGCAGGCGACCACCATGCGACGTGCACGCGACCTTCGCGACGCAAAGGACCGCGAAGCCGCCCAGACCGTGGCGGAGGTGCTGGCCGGTGCGAACCTGGTCGTGAAGGCCAAGGCGGGGACGGAGGGTCGTCTGTTCGGCTCGGTCACGGCCTCCGACATCGCAGAGGCCGTCGCGGCCCAGAAGGGGGCGGTCGTAGACCGGCGAAAGATCCACCTCACCGAGCCGATCAAGTCCCTCGGTACACACGTCGTCCCCGTCGGGCTCCACTCCGACGTGCAGGTGGAGCTCACCGTGGAGGTAGTGGCCGACAGCTGAACGACGTTTGGTCGTTCGCAGACGCGTCGACCGGCGACGCGCCAACCTGAACAGATCGTTAAGGCGAAACTCGCTCACGCTTTTCACAGCGCGTTTTCACATTCCCGTCAGGTGCAACTGACGATGATGTCAGTATGCGCTTAGGAAACGAACGAATAGGTCCCGCGGGCTTTGGCCTGTTGGGTGTGACAGGTCTCGTGGGTCTGGGTCTCGCCTTGCACGGCTACGGCCGGGGCATGCTGGTGGCCGGGGCGTCCTCGCTCACACCGCCGGCCAAGGCGGCCAAGGTGCAGACATCCTCTGCTCGAAATTCGTCCGGCCCGGCGACCACGACCGCTCCGTCCGGTTCACCGACGGGCTCCTCGGCGTCTTCGGGCTCCAGCACGGCTTCGTCGCCCAACGCCTCGAGCCAGAAGCTCGGTCCCCTTCTTTCGTCGACGCAGTACGCCTCCTACGCCTACGAGCTGTACCCCGGTCCACAGAGCAGTCAGGCGCACCTCGCGACAGCAGGCTTCAGGGTAAGCGTCACTCCCGCTGCGAACGGCACGATGGCCGTCTCGGTCTCCACCGCAGGTGGTGCTCAGGGGGCTCAGACCTCCACGTATCCGAGCACCGACAAGGTGTACTTCATCGAAGCGAGCTTCGGTGACGACTCGGGTGATTCCGAGTACGACTCCGGCGACGACGGTGTTGTGGTCACCGACTCGAGCGGGCGGATCGTGCAATGACGCAGACAGACTCAGCGACACGCCGTGCAACGGGCCCCGGCGGTACGAAGGGCGTCGCTCGTCAGGTCGGCGGCCGATCGCCGGCTCGTTCCCGCCACCGACCGCCGTCCAAAGGGGTAGTCGCGCGTGACGAAAGAACGGCCCGCACAGATGTCTTGGCGGCTCGCAGCGAGCTCCCCGTGACCGAAGGACTCATAAAGGGACTCGTGTCACGGGCCGTGGCGTTGACCGAAGGCTGGGCACCCACTGCGGGAAGGATCCTCCTGGGACTCGTTCTCGGGTGGTTCGGGTATCACGAGCTGGTCACGCCGGGCCTCTGGACGGGTTACGTGCCGATGGTCTCGCCGAGTTCGCACGTCGCAGAGCTGCTCGTGCTGGCCCACGGGTGGGTCCTGCTAGTGCTCGCGGTCGCCCTAGTCGCAGGAGTGGCACAGCGTCTCTCGGCGCTGATCGCGTCGGCGTTGCTCGTGGAGATCGTGATCTCTCTGGTCGCAACAGGAGGACTGTCGGACCTGGTCCTGCGCGACGTGGGAGTTCTCGGCCTGTCGCTCGCCGTGCTCGGGGCGAGGGGCGAACGCCTGGCGTTGCGGAGGTGACCTGGTGACCGCTACATGGACGAGCATCTCGACCGACGAACCGGGCACGTGGTGCAGATAGGAAGGTTCAAGTTGGTCTTCCTGAGCGTTACAGGCGGCTGGTTGAGTACTGGCCGTGAGAGGGCCAGGTCATCGCCGGGGCGTGTCGAGTTATCCCCAGTACGCCTGCCCCCTCGCGCACGTAGTCCACAGGATCGCCCCCCGTATCTGGCCTGATTTCCCCAGGTTGCGCCTCTCGTTCTCCGCAGGGCCGATAGGCGATGGTTAGGTGATCATGACCCAACCCTTCGAAGGCGCGCGCGTCCGGCACCTGCAAACCGTCGGAGCGCGGGTCCCGCCTCACGACCTCGACGCCGAAGAGTCCTTGTTAGGGGCCATGCTGTTGTCACGCGACGCGATCGCAGCAGCTGTCGAGTGCTGCCGGGCGGAGGACTTCTACAAGCCGGCCCACGCCCACATCTTCGACGCGATCTGCTCTCTGTACACCAGAGGTGAGCCGTCCGACCCCGTGACGGTCGCCGACGAGCTGCGCCGCTCCGGAGCGCTCGAGGCGATCGGGGAACCCTCGGTGCTCCTGTCCCTCCAGGTGAACACCCCTTCGACGGCCAACGCCTCCCACTATGCACGGATCGTCGAGGAGCACTCCTTGTTGAGGAGGCTCGTGGGGGTGGCAGGGGAGATCGCCGAGCTCGGCTACAGCGTCCCCGAGGACGTCGCAGAGGCGGTCGACCGTGCAGAGGCGATGGTCTTCGACGTCGCCCAGCGACGGATCGTCGACACCATGTCGCCGTTGCGCGACCTTCTCGCCCAGAGTCTCGACCACCTCGAAGCCCTCGTCGAGCGCGGGGAGACAGTGACCGGGGTGCCCTCGGGATTCGTCGACCTCGACGAACGCCTTGCGGGCTTCCAAAGATCGAACCTCGTCGTAATAGGGGCCAGGCCCAGCATGGGTAAGGCCCTTGCGCTCGACACCCCGCTTCCGACGCCTTCCGGCTGGACGACGATGGGCACGGTTGCAGTTGGTGACGAGGTCTACGACGAGAAGGGCGAGGGTTGTCGAGTCGACTACGTATCCCCTGTGTTCCTCGGCCGTCAGTGCTACTCGGTCAAGTTCGACGATGGTTCGGAACTGATCGCCGATTCCGAGCACCAATGGTTCGCGTACGACTTTCCGGCTTGGAAGTCCTACCGGACACGCTCGAACCTCCTAGCCCAGGACCCTCCGGCCCATCCCGGTCTGGCCAGGGACCAGTCGTCGCGCTGTTGCCTCCCGCGGGTCGTGACAACTGAGGAAATGCGTGGGGAGGGGCTGCGGGCCCGCCGCGGCGACCGGCCGAACTGGTACATCCCCCTGACGGGCGCTCTCGAGGCGCCCGATGCCGTGCTTCCCGTCGATCCCTATGTGTTGGGGTGTTGGCTGGGCGACGGGACCACCACGACTTCTGCAATGACGATCGCCGACGAAGACGCCCCACACTTCGTCTCGCACTTCGAGTCGCTGGGTTACTCCTTGACCAAACGCCACGCGCTCCAATGGGCGACGACGCCGGTGCCTGGAACCGGGGCATGGCAGGGCTACTCGGGGCCGCTCAGGGTGCTTGCGAGAGAACTTCAAGAGGTTGGGTTGCTGAGAGGTGCAAGAAAGCACGTCCCACAGCGCTATCTGCGGGCGTCGGTCAAGCAGCGCCTTTCACTCCTTCAGGGTCTCATGGATACCGACGGCGGCGTTACCAACAGCAACGGCACCGTCGAGATCTGCCTTGCCAACCGTGAGCTGCTCGAACAGGTGAGGGAACTTGCGTGTTCCCTGGGACACAAGCCGTCGCGAGTTCGGCGCAAGGAGGTGATGCTTCCTGACGGAAGGCGCGCAGTTGCGTGGCGGTGCCGCTGGTCGCCGCGGGACCCGGTCTTCCGGCTTCCTCGCAAGGCGCTGCAGCTTGCCGCCACGGTGAGCACGCGTCGCCATGGCAGGCACACCCGCCGTGCAGTTGTGGCCATCGAGCCGGTTCCGTCCCTGCCGGTCCGGTGCATCGCGGTGAACTCGACCTCGCATCTCTTTCTCGCTGGTCGTTCGATGATCCCGACCCACAACACATCCCTGGCGCTCGGGGTCGTGAACCATGCAGCGGTCCACGCGCGCGTCCCGGTGCTCATGTTCTCGCTGGAGATGAGCCATCTCGAGCTCACGCAGCGAATGCTTTGCTCGGAGGCGCGCGTGGACGCGATCAGGATGCGAAACGGCAGGTTGCTCGAGGCCGATTGGCCCAAGATCTCTTCTGCCATCGGCCGGCTTGGCGACGCCCCGATCTACCTCGACGACAACCCGAACGTCACGATCATGGACATACGAGCGAAGGCTCGCCGGCTCAAGGCCCGCGAGGGACTCGGCCTCGTCGTCATCGACTACCTGCAGCTCATGACGGGGCACTCGAGGAGCAGGGCCGAGAACCGCCAAGTGGAGGTTTCCGAGATAAGCCGAGGTCTGAAGGTCCTCGCGCGTGAGCTCGACATCCCTGTGATCGCACTTTCCCAGCTCTCGCGAAACCTCGAGATGCGCCAGGACAAGCGCCCGGTGCTCGCCGACCTGAGGGAGTCCGGCTGCGTGACAGGGGACACCAAGGTGACCCGTGCAGACACAGGGGCGTCCGTCACCATGGCCGAGCTGGAGCGGACCGGAGCGCGCAACGTCCCCGTGTGGGCTCTCGATGATCGAATGAACCTGGTCAAGGCCACCATGTCTCACGCTTTCGCGAGCGGCATCAAGACCGTGTTCGAGATGCGACTCTCGTCGGGAAGAAAGGTGAAGGCGAGCGCCAATCACAAGTTCCGGACTCCCCGGGGCTGGTCGGCCTTGGAGGATCTCTGTGTCGGCGACCAGCTCGCCGTTCCTGGCGCCCTGCCAGGGCCCGAGAGGGAGATCAGCTGGCCCGACGCAGAAGTGGTGATGCTCGCCCACTTGATAGGCGACGGGTGCTTCGTCGACCACCAGTCGGTCAAGTACACGAGCACCGATGCGGTGAACCTGCGGACCGTCGAAGAGGCCGCCGCGCATTTCGCCGTGACACCGAGAAGGATCACCGACGGGCGTTTGTCCCACGTCCTTCTGCAGTCCCCATCCCGAGCCGGCAGGGGAAAGCTCGACCCGATGAGCGAGTGGCTCGAGGCACTCGGGCTGAGGGGCCGAAAGAGCTACGAGAAGTACGTCCCCCGCGCCGTCTTCGGGCTCGGTGACCATCAGGTGGCGATGTTCCTGCGTCACCTTTGGGCGACCGACGGCCATATCCGAATGGAGGTTCCGAAGAGGGAACAGCGCTTCCTCCACGGCTCGAGTAGTCGCAGGCTGGCAGAGGACATCCAGATGCTTCTGCTTCGCTTCGGTATCACTGCACGCATCTCTTCGTCGACCAGCGGGTCCTACCGCCCGATGCACCAGGTGCACGTCGATCGAACAGCGGACCAACTTCGGTTCCTGACTGCCATCGGCCTGTCCGGGGCGCGCAGCGTCATGGGACCGTCGCGCCACCACGGAATCCACCTTCGACTCCGCCATTCGTCGGACCAGTCCTCGGGCATCCGCACCCTGACGCGTGTCAAGGTCGCGCGCGAATCGGACGTCGAGACTGATCGGCCGGATGTCGCCTGGGACGAGATCGTCGCCATCGAGGAACGAGGCGAAGAACCCGTCTACGACGCCACGGTGTTCGAGCACCACAACTTCCTGGCGAACGGGATCGTGGTGCACAACTCGATCGAGCAGGACGCAGACGTCGTTCTTTTCATCTACCGCGACGAGATCTACAACCCCGACTCCCAGGACCGTGGAAAGGCCGAGGTAATCATCTCCAAGCACCGCAACGGCCCGACGGGGGTCGTGGAGCTCGCCTTCGTGGACCACCACACCCGTTTCACCAACATGGCACGGGTCTGACTCGTCTCCTTCGAGGACGAAGAAAGTCCAGGTGGAACCGGGCTGCCGGGTGTCCCAAACGTCCCACAGAATTGTCAATGGACAATCTTGCCCAGCAAAACCCATTGCAAAGGGCACCCGAGTGCGCGAGATTCTTGCCTTGCAACGCCGCAGTCCGTGGGGGCGCACGGGGCGCGGGAGCACGGACGTGGGAGGAAACCGATGAAGACGTCGGCGTTGGCGAAAGGTGCAATAGGGATCGGTGCTGGGCTGCTGGTCCTCCTTATGATCCCGGCAGCCGAGGCTGTCGCGGACGGGACCACCACGACCGTGCCGTGCAGCGGGACAGGCGGCGGCGCCGCAGGGCTCATCTCGGCTATCTCCGCAGCCAACAGCGGCGGGGGCGGGACGATCAACCTCGCCTCGAGCTGCACTTACTCCCTCACCGCTTCGAACAACGGGACAGCGACCGGCCAGGGAGCGCGTGGCCTCAACGGGCTGCCCGTCATCACGAGTGCCATCTCCATCGTCGGGAACTCCACCACTATCTCGGGTAACAACACGAACTTCCGCATCTTCGAGGTGGATGCTCCCAACGGGAGCCTCACGCTTCAAGGCCTTACGATCAGTGGCGGCAACAGCAGCTTCGGTGGCGGGATACTCAATGCAGAGGGTTCGGTGACCCTCACACAGACTCTGGTGACCGGGAACACCGCGTCGATGGGCGGAGGGGGGATCGCCAGTGGGGTCCTCAACCCGAATCAGGTCGGGCCGATCGGCACGCTCACCCTCTCCAACAGCCAGGTGAACAGCAACACCGCCCTCAGCAGTGGCGGGGGTGGCATCTTGAACCACGCCGGCACCGCGACCCTCACCAACAGCCAGGTGAACAACAACAACTCCGCCGGTGGTGGCGGAGGTATCGCGAGCGGTAGCGGCAATGGCGGCGCCGCGGGGAGCGCGACGCTCGTCATCACCAACACCCAGGTGAACAACAACACCGCCACCGGTGGCCCGATGGCCGGAGCCGGGGGCGTAGCCAACGGGGCGAACGCGACCATCACCGGCAGCCAGATCAACGGGAACAGCGCCCCCGGCTCGTTCGGTGCCGGGATCCTGAATCACGGCACGATGAGCATCAGCACGACGCAGGTGAACTCGAACACCGCCGCGACCGACGGCAGTGGGAACCCGGGCTTCGGCGGGGGGATCGCAAACCTGAACCTCGGCGCAGCCGTCGGGGCGCCGAGCGGTGGGGTGCTCTCGGTCAGCCAGGTCCAGATCGAGAACAACACCGCGTCGGGCTCTGGCGGCGCGATCATCGACGTGGGCATCAACCCCGTTGGAGCCCCGGTGTTGCCCGGCGGTGCCATGACACTGCAGTCGACGACCATTACCGGTAACTCCGGCGGTGCGATCGGTGGCATCGATGCCAACACGGGAAGCTCGATCACGATCGACCCGGCCTCTTCGATCGGCGGCAACACGACCACCGACTGTGCGGGGAACTCGGGCAATGCGGGATGGCTGTGCCACGCATACGACTACTTGCTCGGTCGTCTGCCCGACTCGACCGGCAGCTCCACTTTCCTCGGGCTTCTGGGTCAAGGTGTGTCTCGTTCCCAGGTGGCGTACGACATCGCCACCTCCGGCGAGTACCGCAGCGACTTCGTCAACTACCTCTACGAGGACCTCCTGGGCCGGGCATCCGATCCTGGGGGTCTGTCGCTGTGGACCAACGCGATGAACAACGGTGCGAGTGATCAGCAGGTGTATGCCGGGATACTCGGGTCAGCGGAGTTCTACACAAACGCCGGGGGTACCAACGGCGGTTTCGTGAATGCCCTCTACAACCTCCTCCTGGGTCGCGCCTCTGATGCCGGCGGTCTTTCGTTCTGGCAGTCACAGCTGGCAGCCGGCGCGAGCCGAAGCGCTGTCGCGCTCGGGATCCTCGAGTCGAACGAGTCCATCGGCGACCTGCTCGGAGTCAGCTACCTCGCGCTGCTCGATCGTCCTATCGACGCAGGTGGGCTCTCGACCTGGAGCAGTCAGCTCGCGAAGGGTGTGCCGTACGAGGCTGTCGTGTCGGGGATCATCGGCTCGCCCGAGTTCTACTCGCTCAGCCAGTAGCAGGGCCTCGGGCTGTTCAAGGCTCGCTCGAGGACTTGGCGTCCTCGGCGGGTCCGCGCCCGCCGAGTGAGATCGTCTCGTCGGGACTGTCGACACGTCCGTCGGCCTGCGCGTTCGCGGCGCCGGCTCCTACTTCGCCGGCTGTGGGCATTGGGCCTTCGGCAGGGCGAGGGACGTCGACCCAGAAAGTCGCTCCCCCCGAGCCGTTGGAGATCACACCAACCTGCCCGCCATGGGCACGGACTATCGCAGAGACGATCGCGAGTCCGAGCCCAACCCCTCCAGAGGACCGAGCACGAGAGGGGTCCGCTCTGTGGAACGGCTCGAAGATCCTCTCGTGCTCCTCGGCAGGGATACCGGGCCCGTGGTCGGTCACCTCGAGGTGGGCGAACCCTCTCTCGCAGTGAAGGCGCACCTCCACAGGCGTGGCGTCGGGAGTGTGGCGAATGGCGTTGCCGAGAAGGTTGTCGATCACCTGCCGCAGGCGGTCCGAGTCCCCGAACACCCATGCATCCCCGGGCGCCTCGAGGCTGATAGCGCGCTCGGGCGCGCTCCTGCGAGCCGCGTCGACGGCGTCGGCAGTCACCTGAGCAAGGTCGACGCGGTCGTGCGCGAGCGGCCGCTGCCGGTCGAGCCTTGCGAGCAGGAGGAGATCGTCGACGAGCCCGCTCATCCGGTTCGCATCCTCTCGGATGTGGCGCATCGAGGTGGCGAGGTCCGCCGGGCGGTCCCTGGCGCCTCGGTCGAACATCTCCGCGTAGCCGCGAATCGAGGTGAGAGGTGTCCGCAGCTCGTGCGAGGCGTCGGCGAGGAATCGGCGCAGCCGTTCCTCGGAGGCAGCGCGTGCGCTGAAGGCCTGCTCGATCTCTGAGAGCATCGTGTTCAACGCCGTCCCGAGCTTTCCGACCTCGGTATTCGGATCGGTGTCCGAAACGCGACGCGAAAGGTCGCCGGCGGCGATCGCGCCCGCAGTCGCGGTCATCTCGTCGAGAGGACGAAGCCCCCGCCGGACGATCCACCAGGCGAGGGCCCCGAGCGCCGCCAGGACGCCGAGGGTGACGAGCACCTCGATGAGGAACAAGCGGTGGAGAGTGTGATCGACTGCAGCTAGTGGCACAGCGACGACGACGACTACCGGACCGGTAGTCGTCGAGACACCCGACACCGCGATCCCGTGATACGAGGTGGCTTCACAGCCGGTGCCGGTGACCGAGAAGACCTGGGCTCCAGTCCCGGTCGAGGACACCGGCAACGACGCCGGCAGGTGAGGGGAGGACGGGTGGGTGCCCGTGAAGAAACACGCGCTGATGAGCACGTTCCCGTTGGTGTCGCGCAACTGCCCGTAGGTGCCCGAGGGGATCTGACCTGACTCGATCCGCAGCTGGCAGTTGGAGCCGGCCTGCGGCTGGAAGAAGGGAGCGAGACCCTGCTGCTCGTTGAGGCAGTCCCTGAGGGCTTGCGCCACGGGTACAGGTGCGGCTTGGAGTTGCTGGTCGACCTGCGAGTAGAGATACGAGCGCAGGGATGTGAACGTGACCACGTCGGCCAGCACCAGCCCCACCGCAACAATCCCGACGAGGACGAGCAGCAGGCGAAGCCTGAGGGTCATTGCTGCTCGGGCGGCCGCCGGATGCTGTAGCCCACACCCCGCACGGTGTGGATGAGCGGGGGACCGATGGAGTCGATCTTCTTTCGCAAGTAGCTGATGTAGATCTCGACCACGTTCGCGTTCCCGTCGAAGTCGTAGTTCCAGACTCGGTCGAGGATCTGTGACTTCGAGACGACTCTTCCCGCGTTCAACAGCAAGTAGTGCAGGAGTTTGAACTCGGTGGGGGTGAGCTCTATGGACGTGTTCCCCCTGAATACCTCGTGGCTCTCCTCGTCGAGGCGGAGGTCTGCGACCTGAAGCCGCCCTCCGTCGCCGCTTCCGTGTGCCCTTCGCAGGATCGCGCGGACTCGCACGATCAGCTCCTCCACGCTGAAGGGCTTCGTCATGTAATCGTCGCCGCCGAGAGTGAAACCCCGGAGCTTGTCGTCGAGAGTGTCGCGAGCCGTGAGGAACAGCACCGGCACGCGGCCCCCGATCCCGTCCCTGCTCATGCGCTGGAGCACATCGAACCCACTCAGGTCCGGGAGCATCACGTCGAGCACGATCAGGTGTGGGCGGAAGGACGTCACTGCCTCGAGGGCCTGCCGGCCGAGGTTCGCGACCTGCACCTCCATTCCCTCGTATCGCAGCGCCATCGAGAGAAGGTCGGTGATGCTCTGCTCGTCGTCGACGACCAGGATTCGAGCCGGCGCCCCGTTACCGAGGGCAGACGCCCCAGAGGGGGCAGACGGGGAGGGGCTGTCGAGGGACGAGCTGGTAATCGCCTTCTGCACCATTGGATCGGCCTCCTGGGGAGATTGTTGCAGCCGACCCTGTGGGTTTTCTGTGAAGCAGCTTGGAGTCAGCGGTGGGGCTGGATGTCCTCAGGACTCCTGGGCCGGTGTGCCTCAGACAGGGCTGTTCAGCCGGCGACGGCGACCGGGCGGCTGTGCCCGACTTCGCAGAGGCGCTCGTAGGCGAGAACGCGGCCGAGCTCGTCGTCGGGGAACTCGGATTCGGTCGCCTCTGACGCGAGGGACCGGACGCTCGCGCCATCGACGTCGCTCGCGAGGCCACTCAGTGTCTCGTCGATCAATCGCACGATCTCGTCACACCGTTCGCCGAGTGTCATCTGGGGCCTCCCTTCGTCCTTTGAATCATCGGCAATGGCGACAGCGCGCTGAAGTGCGCAAAGCCCTTCTGGCGACGGGTCTTTTGGCAGGTTGGCGCCTACTAATCGGTACAGTGGCGATTTCTGTCACTTTGAGTGAACCGAGTGCAGATCCAGGCTGAGCCTGGGGCGACGATACGCTCGGCGACGCTGGCACAGACCAGGGGTCTGATGCGCAGTGCCGACCGTGGAGGCCGCGGTGAACATCGCAGTGCTCGTGAAGCAAGTTCCGCGCGTCGAGGACATGACGCTTGGCGAAGGAGGGCGGCTACAGCGCGAGGGGATCGAGCTCGAGATGAACGCGTACTGCCGGCGCGCAGTGTCCAAGGGCGTCGAGCTCGCGCGCATTGCGGGCGGTAGGTGCGTGGTGTTCACTCTCGGGCCACCTTCAGCGGAGGATGTCCTGCGCGAAGCGGTCGCGTGGGGTGCGGACGAGGGAGTTCTCGTGTCGGACCTTGCCTTTGCCGGGTCCGACACGCTCGCGACCGCCAGGGCCCTTGCAGCAGCGCTCGCAGCGAGCGGCCCCTGGGACCTGGTACTCGCCGGGCGCAATTCCATCGACGCCGACACTGGACAGGTCGGACCGGAGGTCGCCCAGCTCCTCGATCTTCCGTTTGCGGCGGGCGTGCGGGAGCTTGCGATCACCGACGACGTCGCGAGCGCGCGATGCGAGCTCGACGACGGATGGAGGACGCTGGAGGTGTCTCTCCCCGTCGTGCTGTCGGTTGCAGAGAGACTGACGGAACCGTGCAAGGTGCCGGTGCCCCAGCGCGCCGAGGTCCCTGCCGAGCGCATAACAGCGCTACCTGCCGCGGATCTGGGTCCCGGTCCCTGGGGGGCCGCGGGAAGCCCGACGGTCGTTGGGGCGATCCGCGCGATGGAGATCGAGCGCCGGCGCCTGGTCCTTTCGGGAAGCGTGCCCGAACAGGTCGCGGAGGCGGTACGCCTCCTTCGAGAGTCGGGCGCGATCGAACGGCGGCTTCGCGGTGACGACAGCCCCCACGCAACCGGTGCAGAGCCGGCCGTGGACGTGGTGGGGCCTGCTCCTGAACGCTCTCCTGACGGCCAGATAGTCGCTGTCGTGATCGAGCCCGGGCGGGCAAGGGTCGCGCGCGAGCTCATGGGAGAAGCCGTGCACCTCGCGAGGAGCATCGGGGGGATGGTCGTAGCCGTGGGACCCGAGCTTCCCGATGCGAGCGAGCTCGCCGCGTGGGGCGCAGACGAAGCGGCGAGCATCGACGGCGTTCAGGTGGAGGAGGACATCTCGGAAGCTCTCGCGCGCTGGTGTGAGTCGGTACGACCGTGGGGAGTCCTGGCTCCCGGGACGTTGTGGGGTCGCGAGGTCGCGGGACGTGCTGCTGCGCGCCTTGGGGCCGGGCTCACCGGGGATGCGGTGGGCTTCGGGGTCGAAGGAGGGCGGCTGGTGGCCTGGAAGCCGGCTTTCGGTGGACGGCTCGTCGCTGCCATCACTGCGAGTTCCGAGGTTCAGATGGCCACCGTTCGCCCGGGGGTGCTCTCGCTTCGCGCGCCGCGCCAAGTGATGCCGGAGGCGCCGGACATCCCGGTGGGATCGATCGAAGGGACCCCGCGCGGACGAATACGTGTCACAGGATCCGAGCGCGACGACGAGGTGGAGGCTCTGCTGTCGGCGCGCGCAGTGGTGGCCGTGGGTGCCGGTGTGCCCGCCGATGAGTACGCCTCCTTGGACCCGCTGCTCAAGGTCTTAGACGCCGAGCTCGCGGCTTCACGAAAGGTCACGGACAACGGCTGGCTACCCCGTGCGCGACAGGTGGGCATCACAGGCCACAGCGTCGATCCGGCTGTCTATGTCGCGATCGGGATCTCGGGGAAGTTCAACCACATGGTGGGCTCGCGGAGCGCTGGAACCGTGCTTGCGATAAACAGCGATCCCGAGGCGCCCGTATTCGAGTGGGCGGACGTGGGCATCGTGGCCGACTGGCACGATGCGGTGCCCCTCCTTGTGAGTGAACTGGGGTGAACACAGAGAACATCCGGTCGCAGGAGTAGCCCGGAGAGTCGCTTACAAGTCTCCTGAGCCCTGCGACGATCCGGAAGCCGACTCGGACTTCGTGCCGAACGGAAGAAGTCGGCGCGCGCCTGCGACCAGTGCCAGCCCTAGGGCGACAGCGCCGCCGGCGATGCCCACGATCAGTCCAGCGTCGTCGCCTCCTGAACCACTCGATCTCGAAATAGCGCGCTTGTTCGAGCCCGTGGCCGGTCTGCGCCCGCTCCTCGATCCGTGACCCGATGATGCCGAATAGGAGGGTCCCGGGGAGCCGGAGCTCGCTGTGGCGCCGGCGCCTCCCGTGGCCCTCGGTCCCGATCCCATCGAAGAGCCGCCCGATCCCGAGGAACCGGACTGGTTCGAAGACGAGCCGCTCCCCTGTGCCGATCCGGCTTGAGCAGCGCCCGCTCCGGCTGGCGTCCCGATCGGCGGCGTGGCGATCCCGACGAGCGGGAGGCGAGTGCGGTTCGGACTCGTCTCCTGAGCCGGCACTCCTGAGTTCTTCGTGGGGGGTGGGTAGTCGAGAGGTGCCTCGTCGAAGGTCCCAGCCAGAGCGTTCAACACCGCTTGTGCTGCGACTTCGGGGTCGGTGAGAGATGTGGCAGGCAGCGGCGGCACCGAGGTGTTCGGGGGCATCGTGAGGGCCAGCGCCGCCGTCATGTCTCCCACAGTGTCGAGTCTCCACTTCGAGACGTTCGGCACCGGGACGCCGAAGCGCGTCGAGATGAGTTTGAACAGCGATATGTGGTCGAACGTCTCGGAGCACAAGTAGCCGCCTCGCGAGAACGGCGAGATGACGAGACACGGAGTGCGGAACCCGAGCCCCATCGGGCCGTAGATGCTCAGGTTCTCACCGTCGATGCTGTACTTTCCCGGCGAAGGCAACTGCGGGGCCGTTATGTACTCGCCTACGAGGTCGTCCGACGTCGGTATGTCGGACTTCGACAGGATCATGGGCCCCGGAGTCGGCGGGGGGACGTGGTCGAACCAGCCACCGTTCTCGTCGTAGACGACGAGGAAGACGGTCTTGGCCCAGACGTCAGGCTTCGAGACGAGGGTCTGAAGGATCTGGGCGACGAGCCACTCGCCATACTCGGGGGGAGCAGCGGGGTGCTCGCAGGAGTACAACGGCGGCATGATCCACGAGACCGAGGGGAGTATGCCCGCCGCAACGTCCGCTATGAACTCAGCCGGGTACTGGGGCAGAAGGCCGTTGGCTGCCACCTGGGCGTCCCGGGAGGTCGAGGGCGAGACGTAGTTCTTGAAGAACGGGAGCACGTTGAACAGCACCGGCGCCGTCGGGTCCTGGTACACCTTCCAGCTGACACCTGATTCGGTCAGGACCTCCGGGAACGTGAGCCAGTCGAGCGAGCCGAAGTACGGAAGCGGGTTCGTGTATGTGACCATGATCGGCCCGCCCTGCTTTCCGTCGGACCCTATGGAGCCCGACATGAACATGAGGCGATTCGGGTCGGTCGGCCCGAGGACGGAGCAGTGGTACGCGTCGCAGATCGTGAATGCGTCTGCGAGGGCGTGGTAGAAGGGCAAGTCATCGCGGGTGAAATATCCCATCGTGAGGAAGCCGTTCTTCGAGCCATCGGTCGCGAGATGGGCTTTCAGAAATTGGTCCATGGCACCCGAGTTCCATGAGAAGTGCTGCGGCCCCCAGTCGTGGGTTATGTCGTTGGTGGTCTCACCGTTCTCGGTCGGGAAGTTGCTCATCAACTCGAACGGCTGCAGGTAGGGCGCGCCGTCGACTTGGAAGCCGGTCGGACCCAACTGGTCGAACACCTTGTGGACCGACCCGTCGATCAATTGGGTTGCGACGCCGGTGTCCGAGAATCCGCGCACCCCGGAGAGCGTCCCGAAGTAGTGGTCGAACGAGCGGTTCTCCTGCATCAGGATGACGATGTGCTCGATGTCCGAGAGGCTCCCGGTGGGAGCCTGGTCGGAGCTGAGCGCCGCCTCGATGAGCCGCGCGTGCGATGGACGCAGGGCCAATCCGGCAGCTCCGGCGGTTCCGAACGCTGCGGAGGCTCTGAGGAACGATCGCCTCGTCATCGAACGCATCCGCCGGGTTCCGTCCTCCCCTTTGGAGCGCCACGTGTGGGCCGTCATGGGGTCCTCCGCGTTTCGGTCCCGGGGCGTGGCGCGCCAAGGACCAGTCGATCGGTTTACGCGGGAAGAACGGTCTCGGGGACGCTCACCTGCGGTGAACTCTTTGTGTCATAGGGTCCGATCATTGCGGAGGCGAAGCGCCTGTCCCCGTCTCAGCCGACTCGTCGACGTTCGTCGCCCCTGAGTACGATCAGCCGGGTGAGCGAAGCCGCCCCCTACTCGTCCGAAGAGGTGGTCTCGGGCCCGAGCACCAGCGGGGCGTTGCAGAGAGAAACGGTCGAACCCCCCCCGGCACACTCCGAACAGCGCCCTCAGTCGCTTCTCGGGGCGTGGCGCGAGGTCCTTCGGACCGTGAACCCTCCGAGCGGCCGTCGCCTCGACGTCGTGTCGAAATGGCTCGTCCTCACGCGTGCGGCGGTGCTTCCGATGACCTTGGTGGCCGGCGCCATCGCCACCCTTCTCGCCGTGCACGCACGTGGTTTTCGGCCAGGTCTTCTGGTGCTCGCCTTCGCAGGAATCGTCCTCGCGCACGTAGCGAACAACCTGATGAACGACTTGTTCGACACAGAGGTCGGAGCCGACACCGCTTCCTATCCGAGGGCCCTGTACGCGCCGCATCCCGTCCTCTCGGGGATGATCGGTCGCTCGGGGCTCGCGACCGCTGCTTTGGTGGTGAACGCGATCGATCTCGGGATCTTGATCGTGCTCGTCGTCTTCAGGGGACCGATCGTTCTCGGCTTCGCGCTCGGCGGTTTCCTGTTGAGCTTCGCCTACACGGCACCTCCGCTTCGGCTGAAGAAGAGGGGGCTCGGAGAGCTCGACGTGTTCGCCGTATGGGGACCGCTCATGGTTTGCGGCACCTACTTCTCGGCTGTCGGGCGCATCCCTTGGCAGGTCGTGGTCGCCTCTGTTCCCTACGGGCTCCTGTGCACCGCTGTTCTTATGGGGAAGCACATCGACAAGGCACCCTACGACGAGGAGCTGGGGATCAAGACACTTCCGGTTCTCCTCGGCGAAGCTCGCGCCCGGGCCGCCACGAAGGGGATGATGGCGAGCTTCTACGTGGTCGTGGCCGTCGCGGCGGCTGTGCGGGCGCTGCCCTGGCCGGCGGTGCTCTGTGTGCTCGCCCTGCCGAAGCTCGTGCAGGCATGGGGGGCGCTGGGAAGGCCGCGGCCCGACAGCCCTCCGGCCGGCTTTCCGGTGTGGCCGCTTTGGTTCGCGGCGATCGCCTTCGTCCACACTCGTCGTGCGGGTTCACTTCTCGTCACGGGTCTGGTCATCGCCGCGGCCTTCAACATCCACTGATTTCGGGAGGGCGAATCGGGTCGCGTGGGCGTCCTCTGCTCATGCAGGGTCCGGGTCGCCCCCCACGGATCTGCGAAGCGCTGCGTGCAGGGCTTCGGGTGTGAGGATTCCGACGTAACGATCTCCGTCGAGCACGGCCACCCACGCGGCGTCGTGCTGGAGCATCTCGGCGAACGCAGTCTTCAGCGACGCGTCGAGGGGGATCCAGGCCTCGAGCCTTCTCGTGTGCTTCGCGACCGGTTCACTGTCTGAGACCCGCTCCCCATCGCCTTGCCGACTCGGCTCCACCCAACCGAGCAGGCGGCCGTCGCCGTCGACCACCACCGCCCAGCGACCATCGGATGAGCCCACCTTCGCGCGAGCCTCGGCCATCGTCAGGTCGGGAGAGACGACGGTCGGGGTGTGGAGATCGGCGAGCTCGATCGCCGTCACCGCGAGTCTTCGCAAGCCACGGTCGGCTCCCACGAAGTCGGCGACGAACCCCGTTGCTGGGCGCCCGAGCACCTCGGCGGGCGTGTCGTACTGCTGCAGCACTCCGCCCTCGGAGAGCACCGCGATCCGATCGCCGAGCGTCACGGCCTCGTCGACGTCATGGGTAACGAAGATCACGGTCTTGTGCAGCTGTCCCTGGAGATGAAGGAACTCCTGCTGCAGGCGCTCGCGCGCGATCGGGTCGACGGCGCCGAATGGTTCGTCCATCAACAGCACCGGTGGGTCCCCGGCGAGGGCGCGCGCCACCCCCACGCGCTGTGCCTGGCCACCGGAGAGCTCGTGGGGATATCGATTGGCGTATTCAGCGGGATCGAGCCCTACGAGCTCGAGGAGCTCGTTGACCCTCTGCCTCGTGCGGGCTTTGTCCCACCCGAGAAGATGCGGAACAGACGCAACGTTGTCGGCAACCTTCAAGTGCGGGAAGAGGCCAGGCTGCTGGATCACGTACCCCGTTCGGCGACGTAGCTCGACGCGGTCGGTCTTCGCGGCGTCTCGCCCATCCACCAGCACTCGTCCCGAGGTGGGCTCGACCAGACGGTTCACCATCTTCAAGATGGTCGTCTTCCCGCCGCCGGAGGGCCCCACGAGCACGCACAACTCTCCTTCCTCCACCTCGAGGTCGAGGTTCTCCACGGCATAAGCGCCGTCGCCGTAGCGCTTGGAGACTGCCTCGAAGCGGATCATGCGCGACCTCCCGTGACACCCAACGCTACCGATCCCGCCTCTTGACACGCAGAACGATAGGGTCCCGGCGGTGAACCTGTTCGCTTCGGCGGGCCCGTTGCTGCAGTGGAGCTGGGTGACCTCGAACATCGGAGCCATCGGCTCCGCTCTGGCCCAGCATGCGGAGCTGACCGGCATCTCGGTCGGCGTGGGCTTCGCGATCGCTTTGCCGCTCGCAGTCATGGCTTGGAAATGGAGGTTCTTGCGGTCACCCCTCGTCGCGGCGACAGGGGTCCTCTACGTGATTCCCTCGATCGCCTTGTTCGCATTGGTCCAACCCCTTACGGGTTTCTTCTCGATCACCACCGCAGAGATCGCTTTGGTCGGCTACACGCTTCTGATCCTCGTTCGCAACACGATCGCCGGCCTTGACGCTGTACCAGAGGAGGTGCGTGAAGCGGCGCGGGGCATGGGTTACACGCAACTCGGGGAACTCCTGCGAGTCGACCTTCCTCTGGCGCTCCCGTCGATTCTCGCGGGGCTTCGAGTGGCGACAGTGACGGTCGTCGGCCTCGTCACGGTGACAGCCTTCATCGGCCAAGGCGGCCTCGGCCAGCTCATCATCCAAGGCTTCAGCGACGACTTCAACACGCCTATCGTCGTGGGTCTCGTCCTGTCCGTTCTCCTGGCGGGGTTGGCAGACGCACTATGGGTCGGAGTCGAGCGGGTCGGAGTCCCCTGGCTCCGATCCAGGCGCAAGGCCCAGCAAGCGGTGGCCGCATGAGCTTTCTGTCCCACGTCGCGCATTTCTTCACGACGGCATCCAACTGGAGTGGTTCGAGCGGGATCCTCGAAAGAGTGGGACATCAGGTGGAGCTTTCCGCGGCCGCCGTCGCTGCGGCGGCGATCGTGGGCGTCGGGATCGGCTCACTGCTCGGCCACCGCGGCAGAGGCGGGTTCGTAGTCGTGAACGCGGCGAACGCGGCACGCGCAGTTCCTTCTGTGGCGCTTCTCACGCTGCTTGCAATCCAGCCGGTGTTCGCTCGTCTCAAGGCGGGCGGCTTCGTCGTTTCGCTCATTGCGCTCTTTGCACTTGCGGTCCCTCCGGTACTCACGAATGCCTACGTCGGGGTCCGATCGGTGGACCCTGAGGTGAGATCTGCCGCTTTCGCCATGGGCATGACGGGAACTCAGGTGCTCTTCCGAGTTGAGCTTCCACTCGCGCTCCCTCTTGTGATGGCGGGTGTGCGCACTGCCGCCGTCGAGGTCATCGCCACCGCCACGCTCGCCGCCTACGTCGGATTCAGCGACCTCGGGACCTATATATTCGCCGGACTGGCTACGCAGGATGCGGT
>DAIQQK010000155.1:0-6891 GCA_036786835.1 Acidimicrobiales bacterium
TGTGATCTAGCGCGACATCCTGGACGCGCGAACCCCCAGGGACGCTACTGCACCTCCCGATCGCGGCCCTGATAGACCCGGGACGGGTCGATCTCGAGGTGACGAAGAAGCTCGCCTTCGAACGTGACGATCCGGACGTCGCGGTCAGCCACATAGAGATGGATGCGGACGCCCTTGTGTGCTCTGCCCACCCCGATGTGCAGGAGCTTGGAGCCGTAGCGCAGGGTGACGTTGCCGTCGTTGTCGACTCGGTCGGTGCGCACCCGGAAGTGCGTGGCGAACAGCGGGGAGCCCGGATGGGCTCGTTCTCGAGCGAAAAAGGCCTCCTGGGGGGTCATCCGCTCCCGGGCCCGGTGGGGCCGACTCTCGTTGTAGTACGCCACGAAGCGCTCGACCTGGGCTTGGAGTCCCCGCACCGTCCGGGGCCGACGCTGCTGGACCAGATACTTCTTCATGGTCTGGTGAAAGCGTTCGATCTTGCCGCACGTCTGTGGGTGGTAGGGCCTCGAGTTCTTCTGGACGATGCCTCGGACGTCGAGCTCTGTCTGAAAGACGTTGCGACCCCGCCGGAAACGAGCGTTGAAGATGGCGGCGTTGTCACTCAGCACGGAGGCCGGATATCCCCACTGAGCGGCCGCCTGGTGGAAAGTGTCGACCACGTCGTGTGTGGTGGTGGTCGTCCTCGTCACGGCGGCCACACACAAGCGGGAGTGGTCGTCGATCACGTTCAGGATCTCCGCCTCGATACCTGAGGCCAGGCCGAAGTGGGTGACGTCCATCTGCCAGCACTCGTTGGGAAGCCGAGCTTCGAATCGCCCGTAGGAGCTCCGGGGCCGCTTGGCGGGCTGGGGGGTGACGAAGCCCCGGCGGCGCAACACCCGGGCGATGGTCGACTCGGCGGGGACGCCCACACCGCGGCGTTCGAGGTGCCAGGCAATGGTGCGCGGGCCATGGTCGAATCCGATCTCCCCCAGCTGCTTGCGCAGGGCGATGATCTCGTCCTCGAGCGCCTCGGGGATCCGCCGAGGGTTCGTCCGGGGACGCCTCGAGCGAGGGGCGAGGGCCTCGTAGCCGCCGGCGCGATACCGGTTGACCAGGACCGACACCCAACTCTTCGAAACTCCGTGGCTCCGAGCCACCTCTCGGACGCCCCGCCCCTCCACCACCACCGCATCGACCACGTAGCGAGCCAGATCCATCGGGACACCCCCGAGAAGTGTCCACGATGTCGCGCTAGAGGGCGTCCACTATGTGGTGGTTCCCGACACCCCCTCCCCGACTGCGTCATCTGCCCGCACGTCAGCAAGCTCCTCTGTCACGACCTCGTAGAGGTCCAGCCCAGAGCTTGCGTGTGGTAGTCCAGCGCGGGATCGAGGGTCCCTGAAACGGAGCCGACCTCTGCGTAGCAGACGCTCCCTGCTCTCGCCGAGCGGAGAAACAAAGCGCAGGCCCCTACGGCTTGCGCCCAGCGACAGGGCACCCGGTCAATACGATCGCGACCCGGACGAAGCTCTGGAGGGTTGGTACACCGACCCATACGCTCGGCACGATGCCCGATGGATGTCGGGGGGTTTCGCCCACAGCCTTGGTCCGGGACGGCAGGGTCGAAGGGCACGACCCTGCCCCTGACGAACCATACGCCGTCGCGCCAGTCAGGATCGAGAAGACGTCAGCGCGTCGGGCGGTGCAAGCCTTCGGCGGATCGACGGTGCCGAAGGAAGCGGCACCCGTGGCCCAGAACTGGCATCGCGTCGGGCCTTCGACGTGTTCGACATGAGTGGTCCTGGTGACACGCCTCCTCTGAGTTTGGGCTTTTGGAGCCGACTCACTCGTCGCAAAACGCGATAGCCACTCGGGGCCAAACCGAAACCCAACCTCACGGGGCCGGCTCACGCGGCGGGACCCTTGAACCCAACCCGACACTCGAGGTGAACCACTCCAGGTCACCACCAGACGGCTGAAGACACGCCCGTGTCTGCGTTTTGTGTCGAAGACATTTGAACGGAATGTGACAGTTCCGTGACCGGAACGAGTTCGAATTGAACGATCTGCGCGATTAGTGATCTTTGCTATGACACTGAGTGGCGAGATTCAAGTCCGTATTCTGCGTCGCGACGGTCCGCGTATGGGTTCGCACTCGGTCACAACCATCGAGGCCAGACCGCCACGAAATGTCCGCATAGCCCGAAAGCCAGGCAACGCCGGCAAGAGACTCACCGTCATCATCGAGTGTGCAGACAACACCTGCACTGTGATCGGAAGTGATTTCACACTCCCATACAAATCGATAGAGGATGCCATGTGTGCCGTCGAGGAGATGGCGCCGAGCGTCGTGTGGCGTGAGACGACACCAGGCTTCTGGGTCGCTCGCGCTGTGATCGATCAGACTGTGTAGGTGCCCACGACTCACTCATGACGCGGCCCCGGATGCGTCTTCCTCCTGCAGCGACCATTGATGATCAATGACGCCAGACGGGTGATCCAGGCTTCGCACGCACTGACACGGCTCTCTCAGCGAACGGCCGCCAGTTCGAGGAGACCGATCACCGCCCTCTCGACCTCGGCAATCTTCAGAGGCTTCGTCAAACAGGCGGCCGCCGCAGCTCGGAAGAACCGTGCCCTTTCGATCTCATTGTTGGACAAGACCGCCAACGGAATGGCGGCGGTCAAGGAAGAGCGTCCGAGGTAGAGCACAAAGTCATCAGCTTCGTTGTTCGATAGCTGAGCATCGAGGAAGATCAAGCTCGGTGTGAGTGAAACGACCAAGAGTCGACCCTTGCGCCCATTGTCGGCGATCACAAGGTCGACACGATCAAACCGCTGAACAACACGAGAACACACGATCCGGCAATCACGTTTCCTCGCCGATGTACAGGATCGTTCGCTTTGACTGGACCGGAATGGGATTACGGCGGGCGGACTTGCGTGACGAGTGCGCCCGCACGGCGCGGCCTTCGACTAGCCGCAGCTGGGTTGACTGGCTGTCACGGGCCACATGACGCATCGTAGTAGTACAAGTTGAACACGATGTAACGGAACGGCAATCGCAAAATGAAACGTCTGTTGATGCTGAGACGGGCTCGAAACCCACGCGTCATCATGAAGTCATCCCGACCTGCGAACCCGCCGGTCCTCTTTTCTTGCGTTGGCTAGAGGCCTGTACGGATTTGTGAAAAGGTGGATGAAGACAAGATGTCCAACCTGCCGAAGGACCTCTGGAGACGGAACGAGTACTCTTCAAGGTGTGTCCCATCGCTGTGCAGAACACGCGCTCCCGCTCCGGGGCGAGGGGAAAGCTGGAGCGCGGCCTCGGAATGCTTGTCCCTCGGGGGAGCATGACAAGGGTCACGCCGAGAGTCAGACGAGACTCCGGTTGTATCCAGGGTGGACCATGTCCTATTGCCGCGCAAGGAAACAGGCGATGAACTCTTCGACACACGATTGAAATCGACGTTGTCGCTCGAACATCCAAAGAGGTTGGCGCCGGCCAGACGCAGGGGCGTCATCTCCCTCACTCATGGGCAGATATGAGGGGCGAGTCTTGATCTTGGTTCCCGGCCCTCCACATTCCGTCTTCGAACAAGGGCTAAAGGCCACCGTAGGTCTCCATCGGGTCTCTCGACGAAAGATGGGCCTTGGTACCCGTTGGCCATGGACTTGGTATATATCCCAGTCCTTGGTCGGTCACGTCTGGGTGCCTGGATCACTCCTGATTGCGCGAGCTGAGACGATGTGTGGGCGGCCTTCATCGCCACATGTTGCCGCGGCGACCTGCAGCGCTTCGCTCCAAGCCTCTGGAGTATTCGACTCTCTGGCCTTGGTGACGATCTGGTCGAGGCGGTCCGCCTTGGCCTTCGCGTTGGCCGCGGCTTCAACCGCAATCTGGGCCGCTGCAGCGGCTTTCGGAGCCTCCTGGGCGGTTTGCTCAGCTTTCTGCCTCGCGTCGGCGGCGATTGCTGCAGCGACTCGGGCTTCTTCTGCTGCCTCTTCCGCAGCCTGGGTCGCGTGACTTGCGGTCCGCATCGCATCGTCGACCGCTTCCTGAGCCGAATGGGCGTGCGTCGCTGCATCCTCGGCCGCAGAGGCCAACTGCTGAGCAATCTGACGAGCGTGAGCGGTCACTCGCATCGTTTGAGCGATTTCCGCCACAACAACAGCGGCTTGTGCCGCGCTCCTCCAGGCAGCGGGAGTACCGACGTTCACCGCTGTTGCTACGGCCCTGTCGGCCTCTTTGACCCAGTGATCAGCGGACTCTTCATCGGCTGGCGTATCACCCTCACTGAGCCGGGCTCCCTCGGTTTCTGCTTCGAGGGCAACGATCTCGACCCGGGTGACCTCAGAATGAAGGGATGGACCGGCATCGTCGGACAGGGCCGTGGGTGCTTCGTCGACCGGCAATGGTGCGGGCGGAGGAATGAGTTTCGTTAGCCTGGTCCATGCCGCTCCGTCCCAGTATCGGAAACTGGCGGAATCGACCGGATCCGGATACCACGCCGCTGGCATGGCGGCGTTGCCGTCCGCGACAAGCGAAACCGAGACGGCGGGCGCCGGGGAGGGCAAAGTCTCGTCGCGACGGTCACCAGGACCTTCTGCGTCGTTGACCGTGACCAGGGACTTCTCGCGTCTGAAAGGACGCATCGCAACCTCCAATACGCGAATTTATGAGAATCTCGCCGCTCCGCGCCTCGTCCATATTGATGAACCGGAGACAGAATCGTCCCTGGGGTCAGTCACCTGGGCACGGATCCCGAGTCTGTTACCCAGCTCCTTTGGCTTCACCTGGGTCCCCGGGAACCACGAATCGACCGGGTCGCATGTCCCTCAACCCTCCCACCGGATTCGTGATAGACGATGGCGCGGAGACTTACGACGAACCACCGGAGGCGAAGACGGACGTGTCGATCACGGCTGAAGCCGTAGCGTCCACGGAGAGCAACCCGTCCTTCACATCACCAGCAGGTTGGTACAACGACCCGTTGGGCGAAGGCCTTCGCTATTGGGACGGTGAGACCTGGAGCAACATCGCCGTTCAGTCAATGGTCGAGGTCGAGGCTCTCTGTCACCTCTCGAGGCTCGTCAACGATGGCGGCGATGACCCCTATGACGAACCCCGACAGCCGGAAGTGCATCTTTCGGAGTTTGCTCCTGCCCCACTGTCGCCACCTTCGGATTGGTGGCAGGCTTCGGATGACAATTGGTATCCACCCGAGCAGCATCCGAATTGCCTCGCGACCCACGGTCCGGCTACTCGTCTCCCCACGTCGAGTACGCCACCGGTGCGCCAGTCTGCTTCACGGGAAGAAATCAAGACGGCTCAACCTGTTCCGTCCGATGAGTGGAACCGCCATGATGGGCCCGTCCCACCATCTTGCCCCGAGAGACCGTTTTACAAGGACCCGTGGTTTTGGGCCGCGGTGGCAGCCGTCATCGTCTGCCCCATGAGGAGACGCTCGCACCGGTGATGCCAGGGCACAGGGGCTTACCCCGCAGCTCAGCGCTTCGTCCAACTCGCCGGCCAGCGAGCCGGAGGAGTCATCCCAGGTGGCGAGCTCGAGAGTGACATCGAGCTCGAGATCGCTTCATCCGATCCGCAGTCGGCCGCCTCCGCACCGACCACGAGCTGCCTAGAGGTATCTCGAGGGACCACGTCACCGGGGGTCAATGAACCGGATATCCTCGGGCGTTCCGCGGGCGTAGCTCAATGGCAGAGTCCCAGCCTTCCAAGCTGGTCATGCGGGTTCGATTCCCGTCGCCCGCTCGTTCGACCCGCTCGTTCGGGGGTTGGTCGTTACCTCTGTCGCCAGCCACTTTGATCTAAACGACAAATTTCACCTCCCAGTCACGGTCGGGGGATGCCATTGCATGTGGCACGGCCGTGGCTGGAGGCAGAAGTTGCCAACTGAAGGTTCCGCAATGATCGCGGCAGGACCTGAACCCGCTCTTCCTGGTCCCGCCTCTCGAGTGGCTTGTTCGCTCACCAGCACATTGCTACAGCAACAATCGTCGCCGCAGACGACAATTCGGACGCCCGATTCGATGACGCAGCCGCACTCGGCACAGCCGATTCGCACCGCCACCAGCCTAGACGGCGCTCAGCCAGTTGCCCCATAGTGCGAACCAGGCGCCGCTGCGTCGTGAGCTGCCTGGCACACCCCGCATCGGATTGTGCGCCCGGGTGGCTCCACAGTCACGATGCGATTGATCACTGCGGTCCGGGTAAGCCAATGAGGCGAAACGCGTGCGTGGTGATGACATAAAGCCGCACCACAATCACCACACACAGCCACTGCATCCGTGCAGCGGCCCAGAGACGAACAGTCGAAACAGTTCATAATGTGATTTCCTCGTTCTGGTAGAAGCGACGACGGACCCACAACGCGACGTAGACCAACCCCACCAGCGCCGGGACCTCGATGAGCGGTCCGACGACACCGGCAAGGGCCTGCCCGCTGGTCACGCCGAAGACCCCGATGGCGACCGCAATCGCCAGCTCGAAGTTGTTGCTGGCAGCAGTGAATGCCAATGTGGCGGTGGAGGGGTAGCCGAGGTGCATCCGATAGCCGATGGCGAACGATCCTGCCCACATGAGAGCGAAGTAGGCAAGCAGCGGCAAGGCGATGCGGGCCACGTCGCCGGGGTGCTGGCTGATCGCCTTTCCCTGCAAAGCGAAGAGAAGGACGACGGTGAACAGCAAGCCGTACAGGGCGACCGGTGCGATGCGGGGGATGAAGCGCTCTTCGTACCATTGTCGGCCTCGGTAGCGCTCTCCGAGACTGCGAGTCGTCCAGCCAGCGGCGAGTGGGATACCGAGGAAGATGAGGACGCTCTTTGCCACAGCCCAGATCGAGACCTGCACGGCGGCGGTGGACAGCCCCAGCCAACTCGGCAACA
>DAIQQK010000156.1:0-6825 GCA_036786835.1 Acidimicrobiales bacterium
TCATCAACGCGGTCGAGGAGGACGGACAGGACCCCGACGGAGCCGCGTGGCTGAATTGGCGTTCCACGGAGTTCGGCGACGATGGCTTGGGCTGCGTGGCCGTGCCCCAGGATGATCTCCAGTTGATGGAAGAGACGGGCGACACCGCTGAACTCCGCGCCATCGTCGAGCGCATCATCCTGGCGGACCGTGTCACCAAGGAAGAGGTGCCGTCGTGAGCACCACGCGATCCCAGCTGTACCGTCTGGCGCGGGACCTCGGGAACATCGAGGCCGTGGAGCACGGCTACAAACGAGGCGGCCTTTCCGGGGCTGCAGGAAGCACGGCGCAACGCGAGGCACGGCGCGTCATCTACCGGACGGGAAACCGTCAGATCAATCGCTTCGTCCGCGCCATCGGCCTCGGACCGAGGCGGTAGCGGCGCCGGACTGCACGAAGAGGGAAACATGGTCCTGCCGATGATCGTGTGACTCCCGAAGAACAACGGAATAGAGAATTGTGGTTGCAAGGTCGGTGCGGTGTGTCGACGGGCGAGGCTCGGGGGAGTGACAACCCGGTCATCCACTGCATCGCCTCAGCGAACGTTTGGTGAACAGGTCTTCTCCCTCAGTCGCCACGCATTTGCGACCGATAGACAGTACGGTCAGTATCGGCAGATGGACGAGTTGCAGTACGTGACAGAAGGGGGTGTCGGTGACCAACGCTGAATTGCAATTGGGGCGGTTGCTCGCCGAGTTCCCAGATCTCGTCGTCGTCGTGGACTCCGGCGCCAATGTCATCTGGGCGAATTCGTTGGCCGAGCGGCAATTCGGTCTGTCCCTCGACGATTCCATCGGCGAGTCTGCGTTGAATTTCGTGCATCCCGATGACCTCGAACTCGCTGCCCGCTCACTCGCCACCATCCGGGGGAAGCGCATCGGAAACGCCATAGAAGTCCGGCTCAGGACCCCCTTGGGGTGGCGCCTCTTTGAGCTCATCGGAACGCCGGTGAATTGGTTCGAAGAGGGTGCCCTGCTCTTCTGCATCCGTGACCTCACGGAACGTCGACGTTTCGAAGTCGCACGGGACGAAATCGCCATGTTCCGGATGCTCGTCCACAATGCCGCCACCATCACGATGCTCGTTTCGCCCAGTGGCCATATCAACTCAGCCTCGGGTGCCCTCACGCGCATGCTCGGCCACGACCCGGAGCTGGTCGAGAACGAACTGCTTTGCGATCTGGTGGTCGAGCACGATCGGCCCAAGCTGTCTTCCGCCATCGAGCGGGCCTTGGGTGGCGCCACTGCCACCCTGCCCGAGGTCGTCGAAGTACACCTGATGAGGCACGACAGCGATGATGTCGTTCCCTTCGAGCTGACGCTGGTCAATCTCGTCGACGACCCGACGGTCGGTGGACTCGTTGTCACCGCCCACGACGTCTCAGAGAGGGCGGCCAAGGACCGTGAACTCCGCAATACCCTGTCATTGCTGCAGGCAACGCTCGATTCCACGGCCGACGGCATTCTCGTTGTCGACACGGACGGCAACATCACTGGGTTCAACAACCGCTTCGCCGAGATGTGGAGGATTCCCGATCATCTCCTGGCTTCGAGGAACGACGCTGACGCGATCACGTACGTGCTCGACCAATTGATCAATCCCGAGGACTTCACCGCGAAGATCGAAGAGCTCTACACGCGTCCCGAGTCTGAAAGCAACGACATCATCGAATTTCGCGACGGCCGGGTCTTCGAACGCTATTCCCGACCTCAGCTTGTGGAGGGAGTCGTCCTCGGTCGCGTTTGGAGCTTCCGAGACGTGACGGAGCGCACCCGCCTCGAAGCCGAGCTGGCACATCAGGCCTTCCACGACGCCCTCACCGGTCTTGCCAACAAAGCTCTGTTCCGGGATCGCCTCAATCACGCCGTAGCTCGCCTGGAGACCTCCGGCCTGCAGCTGGCTGTCCTGTTCCTCGATGTTGACAACTTCAAGACCGTCAACGACAGTCTCGGGCACTCCAGAGGCGATCTCTTGCTGGGCATCGTCTCGGAGACGTTGGTCCACTGCATGAGGATCAGTGACACGGTGGCGCGCCTCGGAGGGGATGAGTTCGCGGTGCTCATAGAAGATCTGGGAGATCATGCAGAGGCCAGACAAGTGGCCGAGAAGATCTTGGCTGCGCTGCGCCAACCCGTCTCACTGGGATCCAAGGATGTCGTGGCCACCGTCAGCATCGGGATCCGATTCGGATCACCCGGGTGCTCCAGCGAGGAGCTGCTCCGCGATGCCGATCTGGCCATGTACATGGCAAAGGAGAACGGCAAGGATCGCTATGAGGAGTTCCGTGATCGGATGCACACCACCGTCATGGAGCGACTCGAGCTGGAAGCCGACTTCCGCCAAGGCGTGATGAACGAGGATCTCGTGGTTCACTATCAGCCGATCGTCGATCTTGATACCAAGGACATCGTCGGCTTCGAGGCACTCGTACGATGGCAGCATCCCACGCGCGGCCTGCTCCGACCCGAGGCGTTCCTTGCCTTCGCTGAACAAGCTGGTTTCATGGGCGCTGTGGACTGCTTCGTCCTGACGAAGGCGTGCGGCCAGGTTCTCCGCTGGCAGCGCGACGGATTGGTCGCCGCCGATGCATCCATCAGCATCAACCTCTCGGCCCGGGACATGGTGGAGGCCGGAATAGATCGCGCCGTTCGCATCCTCCTCTCAGAGAGTGGGTTCGATCCCTCGAACCTGATCGTTGAGATCACCGAGAGTGCCATGATGAATGACATCGACGCGGCGGTACGGGAATTGCGCTCGCTGAAGGCACTGGGACTGCGGATAGCAATCGACGACTTCGGGACGGGCTACTCGTCCCTTGCGTACCTCCAGCGGCTTCCGATCGACATCCTCAAGATCGATCGATCCTTCGTCGCAACGCTTTCCGAGGACGATGAGTCGGTGACCCTCGTCAACGCCATCATCCGGATGGCCGAGGCCTTGGGCCACACCACGATCGCGGAAGGGATCGAGCGTGCGGCTCAGGACAAGGTCCTTCGCCAACTCGGATGCCATCTCGGTCAGGGCTACCTCCTTGGCCAACCACTCGACGCCGGGTCGATGGAGCGACTACTCCGGGCGAGGCACGCACCCATTGACCGGCGCCGCCACCAGGCCACGAGGCTCCGTCCGCAGTCGTTGCCCGCGTAGGACCGCGGACGGGAGTGGTCCGCGAGGACCTATCGTTACGCCGTGGTCCCGAGATCGTCGAGCCGGCGATCCGTCTCGGATTCGCCCAGAGACCGGCCGCACATCTCTCAGCTGCCATTCATCGATGTGCACGCGACGACCATCGGGGCCGGCGTCGAGCAGGTCTGGCCGGTTCTGCTCGACACCTTGGATCGATCCTTCGGACGGCCCGGAGCCGTGCGTTACGCCCGCATGGTGGGATGTCATCCCGACACGTCCTCTGGGCCACGGCCGCTCACCGAGGGATCGACCCTGCCGGGGTTTCGGGTCACCGCAACTCTTCCGGGATCGGAGCTCGTGTTGCAAGGACGACACCGGTTCTCGTCCTATGCGCTGATCCTTCGACTCGAACCGTTCGATGCGGGATGGTCACATCTCCGTGCCGAGAGCCGAGCCACCTTTCCCGGCACGGCTGGCGCGCTGTACCGACTGCTCGTCGTCCGCACCGGCGGTCATGCCTTTGCCGTGCGGCGACTGCTCTCGGCCGTTCGAGGCACACTGACGAAGCAGACGACCGGTGGCACTACCCCTTGACGGGGTCGGACAGGAAGGCCACCAGCCTCGTACGTCTCCTCTGGGCGAGCCATCCGCTCACGCGATGGCCGCCCACCGCGCAGACGACGGTGATCGCACATGCCACGGCAACGCCGACCCCGAAATCACCATCAGGCAGTTTCTGGGTCAGTCCGTGCGGCGCGGTGAAGCCCCAGACGAGAAGCGACGGCGCCATCAAGAGCACGGCCAGTCCCGGCACCAGCACGTAGGGGGTGACGACGAGCACACCCCACCGCACGAGCATCCGCTTCCGGGGCTTCTGATGCTCCCACCGGTACCGCAGGGGCATCGGATGGTAGGGGAACATGATCCCGACCCACGCCGAAATGGCGAGAAAGCCGAAGGGGAAGACGGCGATGATCACGATCGTGTACCACGTGGAGAGCAATGAATGGTTGGCGAGTCCGCTCACGAGCGCGACCAGAGCACACACCGGGGTGACCATCAACCAGAGCACGATGTTCTTGGCGTAGAGCAGCCGGCGAAACGTCACCGGATCATCGAAGGCTGCAACGACTCGCTTGGCGTCGGGACCGAGGACGTTCGTCGAGGGGACGTCCGAGTACATCCACGCCGCGAGCACCAGGGCAAATGCCAGGGTGCCGTGCAGGGTGAACACCTTGTCTCTCACCCCGGTTGGGAGGAAGAACCATGCCGAGCTCATCAAGGCACCGTTCACGGCCACCGTGATCGGCGTCTCGTACGGAGGCTGCAAGGTCAGGGCGAACTGCCGGCGAACGGCCCCCCTGAGGTTGCCGGGTAACCGAACGTCATCCTCTTTCAGCATGGCTCAGCAGTGCCTACGTGAAAATGCGGAGCTGGCGAATGAGGGGGAGAGCTCTGAGTCGCGCCGTGATCGTCTCAGCGCACTCTGCGGGGCATGAGAGCTCCGATGAACCAGAAGAGCGGCAGGAAGAGCCCGACGATGAACATGACCCAGTGCCCTTTGCGGATGGAGATCACTCCGAGGGTCACCAAGAGGACGAAATAGAGGACTGACCAGAGAGCGATAAATCCTCCGCTGATCGCTGCAAGGGGAAGGCTCATTGGTGTCCCTGCACTCCTCTGGGGCCATTCGGTCCTGAGGGTTGGCCAACGTGCCCCCAGCACCCTTTCGACCTGCACCCTACACCAGGTCATTGGAGCGCGATCGACCGGCACCCTGAACTCGATGCCGCCGGGTTCAATAGGATCTCATCAACACAGAGGCAGGACCGGGAGCACGCATGGAACATGCCAAGGCCAAGGAGTTGTTGGACGCGGAGCGTCTCCGTGTCCAGAGTGCACTCTCCGACTTGGAGGAGGCCGGCCGTGAGGACCGGGCTGCCGCCAACGAACACGGGGAGATGTACGACTCGGCCGAACCCCTCGCCAGAGAAGGAGTCGACGACTCCGTCGGAGCGGAACTTCGAGAGCGGTTGGCGGCGATCGCCCGCGCCGAAGAGCGCTTGGCGGCCGGCACCTATGGCTATTCCCTCCGCAGTGGCGACATCATTCCTGACGATCGCCTCGAAGCCGATCCCACGGCCGAACTCACGATTCAGGAGGCTCGGGAAGCCACCTGATGCGGTGGGCGCCGCAGCGACTCCCTTGAACCGACACGCCGTCACCGTTGTCGGAGGAGCGACCGGGTCTGTAGGATGAGGGCATGCCGTCAGACCGGCTTCCGCCAAAGTTCCCGAAATTCGACACCACAGAAGAAGAACGCCGGCACCGTAAGCAGCGGCTCGCCGCCGCCTTCCGCTTGTTCGGACAGTTCGGTTTCGACGAAGGGGTGGCTGGTCACATCACCGCACGGGACCCCGAGTTGCTCGACCACTTCTGGGTCAATCCCCTCGGGATGAACTTCAAGCAGATCCGCGTGAAGGACCTGATCCTCGTCAACGATCGTGGTGAAGTCGTCGACGGCAACTGGCCGCTGAACGCTGCGGCGTTCGCAATTCACTCGCAGATCCATGCGGCGCGGCCGGACGTGGTCGCGGCCGCGCACTCGCATTCCGTGCATGGCAAGGCATGGTCCTCGTTGCGCCGTCCGCTCGATCCGATCACGCAGGACTCCTGTGTGTTCTACGGCGACCATGCGGTATTCGACGACTACACCGGCGTCGTGCTCGACCTCGAGGAGGGCAAGCGCATCGCGCACGCCCTCGGCGGACGGAAGGCCGTGATCTTGTCGAATCACGGGCTGCTGACCGTCGGACAGACGTCGGTCGATGAGGCGGCGTGGTGGTTCATCACGATGGAACGTACGTGCCAGGCCCAGCTGCTGGCGGAGGCCGCCGGCACGCCTGTCCTCATCGATCCCGACCAGGCTGAGAAGACGGCCCAGCAGGTTGGCCAACCGTTCGGGGGTTGGCTGTCGTTTCAACCGCTCTACGAATGGATCGTCTCGGTCCAACCCGACCTGCTCGAGGAGTAGGCACCTCTTCCTGACTCGACACATAAGCTGCGGCGATGCGTTTTGGACTCGATGTTGCGCAGCAAAGGGTGCCATGGCAGGAGGTCGTGAGCCGTGTGCAGTTCGCGGAGGACCTCGGATTCGATGGTGCCTGGGGTTTCGACCATTTCCAACCCATGTACGGCGAAGGACCGGGCGAGACGTTCGAGGGCATGACGACGCTTGCCGCGCTCGCGGGCGTAACTTCGCGTATCCGGCTCGGGCTGCTCGTGACTGGAGCGACCTACCGTCACCCCTCAGTCCTCGCGGCGCAGGCACTCACCATCGACCATGCCTCGCAGGGGAGACTCGAGCTCTCACTCGGCGCTGCGTGGTTCGAGAAGGAGCACCTCGAACTCGGTATTCCGTTCCCATCGACGTCTGGGCGGTTCGACTTGCTCGAGGACGCGCTCGAGATTGTGACTCGCCTGTTCACCGGTGAAGTCGTGTCGTATGACGGACGGTGTGTGTCGTTGCATGACGCCCAGCTCCGTCCCTTACCGGTCCAGAAACCGCATCCGCCAATCTGGGTCGGTGGCAGTGGACCGCGTCGGACACTTCCGCTCGTCGCTCGGTACGCTGATGTGTGGCACGCATGGGGATCACCC
>DAIQQK010000157.1:0-6812 GCA_036786835.1 Acidimicrobiales bacterium
CGGTCTCCCTTGCGCTTCGGGAACGGCAGGAGGATCGCCAGGACGAAGACGACGACCATCAGGATGATGACGACCAAGTTGGCGGCTGAGATCTGGATGAAACCCCAATGGAAGTACTTGCCGGTTCCGCCGAGGTTGACCAGGGCTGCGAGCAGTGCTCCGAGGACCATGCGGCCACCCTACGCGAGGGGGTCCCCCTTAGTTAGGGACCTTTGTCACAAGGTCGGAGTTGTCCACAGGCGCCATAGGCGCAGGTCAGCGTTTGGCCGCTCGCCAACAGTACGAGCGCATCGGGACGTCGATGAAATCCAGGCCGACGAAGGCCTCGTGCGCATCGAGGAAACGTGCCATCGCGTCGAGGTGTCGTTGGCGGTCTTCCCCCTCCATGGTGATCACGGCGCTGTAGGTCGTTGCCAGCGCGACGAGGTCGCCCTTCGTCATGGCTCGGTTCCACCGGAAGAGCGCGGTCTCGGGTTCCAGAAAAGGGCTTCGGCCCCCAATGTCGACGTTGACCGTGTGACGCCGCCGGCGCCGGGCGTCCACGTCGGCCTGCTCCTCGGGGCTGAAGATGATGCCGCCGGCCCACAGGGAGCGCATCCAGTCGACGGAGCGATCGGGACCGCTCCAGACGAGCGAGAGCCGACCGGACGCACGCAGCACCCGGGCCACTTCGGGGACCGCCCGCTCCTCGTCGACCCAGTGCCACGCGGACGCGGCGATGACCAGGTCGCACGACGACGAGGCGGCGGGGAGCTCCTCTGCTCGGCCGGCCAGGACCTCGACGCCGGCGTCACGGGTGCCCAGCACGGCGCGCATCCGGTCATCGGGCTCGATCGCCGTCACGTGGTCGACCCTTTGCGCCAGCAACCGGGTCAGGACGCCGGTGCCGGCGCCGATCTCGAGCACGTCGGCGGCTCCTTCGGGGATGAGCCAGTCGAGCGCCTCGTCCGAGGGTCCGGGCCGCAGCCGGTCGTACTCGTCGGCCACGGCACCGAAGGAGCTGCCCATGTGGGCCGTCGTCTCGTCCTGGCGCACGATGGGCAAATCTACAGAGGTCACTCCGAGCTGCGTCATCCCCCGGCCGGACCGGTGTACGGCGAGGTGGGAGCGGGGGAGAGGCCTCCTATCCCGCCATGGCCGGCGCGATAGAATGGTTGTTCCACGCGGAAGTGGCGCAGCGGTAGCGCATCACCTTGCCAAGGTGAGGGTCGCGGGTTCGAATCCCGTCTTCCGCTCCAAAAAATTTCGATTGTGAACTGGATCGATGCGGTAAGGGGGCGGTGAGCCTTCGTGTCTTACCATGAGGCTGGCAATCACCCGAGTGGATGCGGAGCAAGGTCGAAGGTGCTGATTCCTCGTCTGAGTGACCTGAGCACGTGGACGCCATGCTGTCGAAGCGATGTCCGTTCGATGATAAGGATTGGCCGTGGGTCGGTCGCCGGACGACAAATCAATTCTTGAGGTCCTGCTGACAGAGACCGCACTACGACTCAAGGCTGGTTCAGCCTATTTTGAACGAGGCCGAAGGTACGCCACCACGCGACAAGTGAAGCAACTCAAAGTCACGTCAAGTGCGCTCTCTGCTGTCGTGACCGGCACCAGTCGTTATCGAGTGAGAATCTGGGTCGAAGAGGGCAGCCTCAGCCATTCGTGCTCATGTCCGGTGGGCGATGGCGGAGAATTCTGCAAGCACTGCGTCGCTTCCGGGCTCGTCTGGTTGAACGCGGTGAAAACCACGCAGGACTGGCCCGAGGAAGATCAATCGGCGGTCGATCTTCGAGCGTATTTGTCTACCCAGACCAAAGAGGCGCTGGTCGAATTGCTCATGGAACGAGTAGCCGCTAACGAGCTTTTCGCTGGCAAAGTCACCCTAGAAGCGGCGAAGGCGGCGGCGGTTCCTGCCGACCTCGAAGCGTACAAGCAGGCGATCGACGCGGCGATTGTGGTGGACGACTTCGTGGACTATCGCTCGATGTATGACTATTCGCACAATGCGACCACCGTGATCCGCTCGATCGAAGCGATGCTCGAGGTAGGTCACGCACATGAGGTGATCGAGCTCTCCGCGTACGCCCTCGAATGCGTCGAGGAGGCGATGGGCCGGGTTGACGACTCGGACGGCTGCATGGGTGAGATAACGGGGGAGCTGATGGAACTTCACCATCGAGCTTGCCTCGCGGCCCCACCCGACCCCGAGCAGCTGGCCACCCGACTTTTCGACTGGGCTATTCACTCTGAATGGGAGATGTTCCTCGATGGGGCGGCCCGCTATGCCGACGTTCTCGGAGACATCGGGCTCACCCATTACCGATCCCTGGCTGAGCAGGTGTGGGATCAGGTGCCGATCCGACAGAGTCACGATGATCGAATTGGCTCAAGTTCGAACTTTGCGATCACTTACATTATGGAAACACTGGCCAAGATTTCGGGTTCAGTCGACGAGCAGATCGCCATCAAGACGCGTGACCTCACATACGCTTACCACTACGTCCAGATCATTGAGCTATTGGCGGGAGCGGGACGGACCGACGATGCACTGATCTGGGCCGAACGAGGTCTCGTTGCCTTTCCTCACGGAACAGATGTGCGTTTGCGTGATGCCGCCGCCAGGGAACTGCATCGGGCTGGTCGCGATGACGAGGCTATGACCATCGTCTGGGCCGAATTCGAGGAGAATCCCGGGTCTTCTTCGTACGAGTTCCTCTACCGTCACGCTGTAGCCATTGGTCAATGGAGCGAGTGGCGTGACCGGGCTGTGGGTCTCATGCGCCAACGCGAGAGTCACACGCGTGCGGTTCGTTCCAAGTCCGGGGCAATGTCATCGGCGCGTGGCGATGTCTTCGCTCGGCCTTTTCTCCATGGCTACGACGAACAGCCAGAAAGTTCTGAACTGGTGAAGGTCTTCCTTTGGGAGAACGATATCGAGTCTGCCTGGGAACAGGCGGGCAGCGGAGGGTGCTCGCCTCGACTGTGGCTGCAGCTCGCCGATCTCCGTCAGGGTGAGCACCCCGCTGATGCCATCCCGATTTACCAAGAGGAGATTGAACGGAAGCTTGGCGCAAAGAACAACCGGGCATACCAAGAAGGTGTTGACATGATGATTCGGGTCCGGGCACTGATGGCAAGAGCAGAGCGGGAGGTCGAGTTCCCTGCATACGCCGCGCAAGTGCGGGCATCGCACCGGGCCAAGAGGAACCTGATGAAGCTGTTTGACGGCGAGGGCTGGTAGTTGACCAAACGTACGACAATGTACTACGATAGTGCTAGTGACAGGTGTGGACTGGACCTACGGGCTGGATCACATGCTGAAACGGCACGGCATTGAGGCAAATTGGGCAACGGAGGCACTCGACGATCCCGATGCATTGCGGATCGACCCGGATCCGTCGAGCAAATCTGGTCGGAGTGTGAGAACGATCGGGTATTCCACGTCCGCAGGGTGCATCCTGACGGTCATAACGCTCACCGAAGACGAGGTCACCTACGGCGTCAATGGCTGGCGATCAAATGACTCCGACGTCCGGCGATATAGCGAGGAAGAGACATGAGCAGCAACATAAAGCAGCGGATCCTCGAGGAGGCAGCGGCTTCCGATGAGAGTAAAGACGCTCCCATCTCGTCTGACGCATCAGTCAACCGGCCGAATCGCGCTCGATCTGCGGTGTATTCGATCCGCCTGAATCCGGATGAAGTGGCATCCGTTCAAGCTTTGGCCGACGAGGCAGGACTTCCACCGTCGACACTTGTCCGCTCGTGGATCGTCGAGCGTGTCCGAATTGAGCAAGGTGATCTGGGCGACGCCGAGGCGGAGCTCAATGCCGCTGAGCGACATCTGGCGCACCTCAAACGCCATCTTGTTCAGCGTTAACGCGGTAGTAGACCGCTCTACTACAGCGACGGACTGGGTGGACGTACTGGAAACTGGATGGACGGAACCGCACCTCACGGGACTGGAGCGAACCAGAAGGACCAATTCCAACACCTTGCCAATATGAGGGTCGCGGGTTCGAATCCCGTCTTCCGCTCCAACGTGCAGGTCAGAGCCGGTTTTCAACTTCCGCAGTCAGGACCTCCCGGTGCAAGGGTATCCAGGTCGGCATGGTTCGAACGTCCTGCGGCGCGCCTTCTGATCGGCTGAACGCTTGCGCGACAACTAAAAGGCATGGCGGTCTTCACAATGTTGCGAAGGTACCGACCTTCACGCAAAGGTCATGCTTTCAAGCGGAACCTACGGCGAGGGCATTACGAACTCGTGGTCGACGCCCGGCTCGGACTAACTCTTGCCGCAGCATTCGACGATCTGGCCTGATTGGTCTGATTTCGGGGCACCCGTTGTTGGCAGACTCGTGCCCGACGCTTCATCAATGCAACAGTGCCTTTCGTCAGTTTTACGGTCGGGGATCGACGTCGCACCAACGAACCTCGCCTAGCATCGCCGTTGACGGCTGATCCACGGGTGGCACAATTTGCCGCTGCGAGCGCATCTTGCGCTGCCTGCCTAGCGGCGTCTCGAACTTTCGGAGCACTTGAGCAGCCAGTGCCACACTGCGTCGAGACCCGGCTACGCGACCATCTCTCAGCATCCACGGCTAAGTCACCGACGTCGCCTGAGCGCCCGGCCGGTGCGACGATAGCGTAGGGTCGTCCGCCACCCCAGCGCAGAGAGGACCTATGCCCCCGGCACGAGCGAATGCGATGGACCACGTGGTGCTCGTGCTCTTCGAGAACCGATCGTTCGACAATCTGCTCGGGCGGCTCTACGCACCCGGTGAAGTCGAGTCGTTCGAGGGCGTCGTGGGTAAGGATCTCCGTAACCCGGTTCCCGACTGGGCCGTGCACGGTGCGGCGGGAGGCGCTGTGCCGTACGGCATCTCCGTCGGGATGGACGTGCCGGACCCCGACCCTGGTGAGGAGTACCCCCACACCAACACCCAGCTCTTCAACGTCCTCGACGACGTCAACCGCTGCAAGGACGCCACTGAGATGGTGGCCCCCTACAACGCACCGCCGGACGGCCGGCAGCCGACTATGGACGGGTTCGTCACCGACTACATCAGCTTCCTCACCGTCGAGCTCGGCCGGCAGCCCACGTACGAGGAGTACAGCCAGATCATGACGGGCTACACGCCCGAACAGGTGCCGGTCATTAGCACGCTGGCACGGGGCTTCGCCGTGTTCGACCATTGGTTCAGCGAGGTCCCATCGCAGACGCTGGCCAATCGCTCGTTCTGGACCGCAGCCTCCTCGTCCGGCTTCGTGGTGAACCGGCCGGTAACCAACTTCATGCGCCACCACATGGCCGAGACGATCTTCGACCGCCTTGAGCGCTGTGGCAGGACATGGAAGGTCTACGTGCTGGAGCCCGGACCCCTCTCCTTCACGGGCTTTATCCACATGCCGCGCCTGCGCGATCGCTTCGCCACCCATTTCTTCCCGTTCGCCGAGTTCGAACGGGACGCCGCCGAGGGCACCCTGCCCGATTTCTCGCTTATCGAGCCCAACCTCATGGCGGGCCATGGGGACTACCACCCCGCATTCGGGCGGGCCCTGATACCGGGCGTCGACGTCCTCATGGACGCACCGTCGTCGATCCTCGCCGGGGAGGACTTCCTGGGCAGGATCTACCGGGCCGTCCGGTCTGCGGCCTCGCCCACTGGGTCCAACGCCTTCAATACCTTGCTCTTCGTGGGTTTCGACGAACCTGGGGGCACCTATGACCATGTCCCCCCGGGACCAGTGCCACCCCCGCACCCCGGCTCCCCACCCGGTCAACTCGGGTTCACCTTCGACCGCTCCGGCTACCGAGTCCCCGCTGTCGTTGTATCACCATGGGTCCCAGCGGGGACGGTCTGCACCGACGAGTACCGCCACACGTCCCTGCTGGCGACCCTGCGTGACGCGTGGAACCTCGGCGAGCCCTTCACCGCCCGAGATGCGGCCGCGCCCAGCTTCGGGAAGATCTTCAGCCTCGAGGCGCCGCGACCACCCGAGACCTGGCCCGACGCTGACCCGCTGCCGGTCCCTCCCTTCCAGGCCGAGCAGGTAGAGGCCATGCGGGCCCTGGGCACGCTGGGTCGACATCTTTGCCACGGTCTCTATGAGCACGCTCGTCGCGACAGGGACCTCCCCGATCCGCCCGACTCGGACCCCACGATGTCGCCCGCCCTGGCCATCGAGTTCGCTGTGCGCCTGGGGTCGCGGCTATTCCCGCGGCTCGCCCGACCACGACCGGTGCCCTGAGTAGTCCCCGATCAGTCCGTCCGGCCCTCTGGGCTGATCGGCACAAAGAGATCCCGGCGACGCGGACTGGGTGTCGACGTGCGCGGTCTCCGATTCTGAGGCGAGTGCTTGAGTAATCGGGTGCCCCAGGTACGCCCCCCCCGGGGGGGGTGACACGCTCTGAGGGAGGTGGCGGCGACGGGCTTGCGTCTGTGGTAGAGCGCTCTACTACAGCGGCGGACGGAGTGGACGAGGTGGAAACTGGGTGGACGAAACCTCACAGTGGAGGGCTGGGGTGGACCGCCCAGACGAAGAACACCACCTTGCCAAGGTGAGGGTCGCGGGTTCGAATCCCGTCTTCCGCTCCAGTGATGTCTCAAGTCACGGCAGCTGACATGGACCGGTTACAACGAGGTCCGTGTCTTTCTCAGTTGATCGGATTGGCCGCGATCGCTCGACTGTTGCGGGCAACCCAGCCGTTAGTGCTCTCGACTGTCGCGTGATCACCTGGATCGCAGATGGCGTCCCACTGCTCGATCAGCAATTCCGGGCTCACGTCCAGACCATCATGTACGTAGCCGTCGGTCTCGGCG
>DAIQQK010000158.1:0-999 GCA_036786835.1 Acidimicrobiales bacterium
AGCGCGCCGAGAAGGCGGCCGCCTCGGCGGCTTGCTGCGCTGCCTGCTGCTGGAGGGCGAGGGTCGCGATCTGACCTCTCACCTGGGCAAGCGACGCCTGCTCGGACGCGACCACCGCCTGGGCCTGCGACTGGGACTGGGCGATCTGGGCGGAGGCCGCCTGGGCCTGCGATTCGGTTGCCTGGAGCTGGCTCTCCTGCTGGTCCAAGGCTGCTTGGGAGACGCGCAGGTGGTCGATCGTCGCCGAGACGTTGGCGCTGGCGACGTGCTGGTAGGCCTGCAGGAGCGAGGTCTTCATGTTGCCGGGGGAGAACATCTGGGCGAGTGGTGAGCTCGCGCCGTTGCCGGTGTAGATGGACAGGGCCTCCTGGCGGAGAACTGTCTGGGCCTCGTTGACCGTGACCTCGATGGCGGCGATCTTCGCCCCGGTGCTGAGGAGGGAGGCGTCGAGCGCCTGGACCTGCTGCTGGGCTGTTTCGTACTGCTGGTCCAGGACGTCGAGACGGTAGGAGTCCGTGCGGAGCTGGCTCTCGAGCTGCGAGGCCTGGGCTTGGGCTCCCTGGAGCTGGCTCTGCGAAGAAGGGTCTGCCGAGCCAACCGAAGAAAGACCGAACACGCAGAGGGTCGCGACCAGGGCACTCCCGCCGAGAGCCTTCAGAGTGAGAGGTCGCAGGAGTCCGCCGGTGCGCGCCCTGTCCGTGGATTTCTTCGAAGTCGAAATGGTCTGCATCCTCAGTCCCCCCACCGGCGGCCCCCCGACGTTGGTGCAACCAAGCTCCCGGTCGGCAAGCTGCCCCGACCCCAAGCCCGAGGCGGGTGGCAGGCCCACGCGGGATCCTCTCCCGGCGCGCCGAGCCGCAAGCGCTTGGCTGGATAACGCCTCGGAGGGGCTCGTCTGGCGAAGAACGAGCCGCTGGCCAGGCATTGCTTGCAGTATGCGAGCTCCTGGGCGCCCGGACGGTCCCTTAGATGTGGGGGCCCGTCGTCGTGGTCGTCGTC
>DAIQQK010000158.1:1099-6784 GCA_036786835.1 Acidimicrobiales bacterium
GGCTCGGATGTCGTCGTGGTCGTCGTCGGCTCGGATGTCGTCGTGGTCGTCGTCGGCTCGGATGTCGTCGTGGTCGTCGTCGCCGACTGTGCGGTGAAGAGCGTCACCACGCTGCCGGGGGCGATCGCGGTGCCCGTCGTGGGAGAGGTTGCACACACCAGGTTCACGTCGGAGCACGTGCTCGAGAACTGGACGTTCGGAACGAGACCCAGGCCTTGCACCTCGTTCTGTGCTCGGGCGACGGATTGTCCGATCAGGTCCCCGGGAATAGTGACCTGGTTGGTGGCAGCTTTGCCCCCCGTCACCAGGGTGATCGTCTCCCCTTTGTGCACGGTCACCCCCGCCGCCGGCTGCATGCTGATGACCTGCGTGGTCGGAGCAGTGCTCGACGAATTGGTCTGGGTGACGACCTTCAGCCCGTCGCCTTCGAGTGTGGACGTAGCCTGAGTGACGCTCTGGTTGACGACGTTCGGCAGCGCGAAGGTCTGCGAGTTGTTCGATCCGAGATGCCACCACCCGAGCGACTGGCCGAGGAAGATCACGACGACCGCCAGAGCCGCCAGCAACAGCACCAGCACAGCGGCGTAGATGCCTGTGCGGCTCGGGCGCTCGTCGTCCCCCGGCAGCTGCGAGCCCACGCGCGGCAGGGTCGCCGTGCGGCCGGCCGCGGTAAGGGCTTGGGTGCTCCCGAGTCCTCCGACGGCCTGAGTGGAGCCGATGGTGATCGGCGGGACCGTTGCAGCGACAGGGTGGCCCTCGCGGAACCGCAGCAGGTCCACGCGCAGGTCGTCGCCCGTCGGGTAGCGGTGCTCGGGCGACTTCGCCATGCACTTGAGGATCACGGCCTCGAGATCCGCGGGAACTGCAGGGTTTATGTCGCGAGGTGTCGGCGGGTGCTCGCGCACGTGCTTCGACGCGACCGAGACGGGAGACTCACCGAGGAACGGTGGGCGGCCGGTCACCATCTCGAACAACACGACGCCGAGCGAATAGATGTCGCTTCGGGCGTCCACCCCGATCCCTTCGGCCTGTTCGGGCGAGAAGTACGTTGCGGTGCCCATCACGGCCCCGGTCTGAGTAAGGCTCTCCTCCGTGTTGAGCGCGCGTGCGATGCCGAAGTCGGTGACCTTCACCACACCTTCCTCGGTGATGAGGACGTTGCCGGGCTTCACGTCACGGTGCACGACTCCGTGGCGGTGGGCATAGGAGAGCGCCCCGGCCACGTCGGCTGCGATCTCCGCCGCGCGGTCCGGATGGAGCGGCCCGGCACCCCGCAGTATCGCCGACAGGGTGCGCCCGTCGACGAACTCCATGACTATGTAATAGGTGCCGCCATCCTCTCCCCAGTCGAAGACCGGAACGATGTTGGGATGAGAGAGGTTGGCGGCGGCCTGAGCCTCCCGCCGGAATCGCTCCACGAACGAACGGTCGACCGAGAGCTCCGGGAAGAGGATCTTGACTGCGACAGGCCGGTCGAGCATGCGGTCGCGGGCCCGGTAGACCTCGGCCATCCCGCCACGCGCCACGAGGTGGGACAGCTCGTAGCGCCCCGAGAGGACGCGCAGGTTCTCGGTCGACTCAACCATTGGGCGAGAGCCTACGTCCGGTGCGAATCATCCACCCCCCAATGCGTCCGCCATCATCTGCGCCATGATCGGTCCTGCCACCGACGCACCAGTGGCAGAGAGGGCTTGATTTGGGATCATCACGGCAATAGCGACCTTGGGATCACTCGCAGGCGCGAAGGCGATCATCCAGTCGGTGGTGGCATTGTTCCCTTGCCCGATCTGCGCGGTTCCGGTCTTTGCGGCCACGTCCTCGTTGCCCGGGAACACCCCTGCCGCCGTGCCACAGCAGGCAACCTGGGTCATCAGGTTGTTCACCGCTGACGCGGTCTTCGGGGCCGTGGCCCGCGTCCATTGCGTGGGCTGATAGGTCTGGACGATGTTCCCTTGTGAGTCGCGGACCTGCGACATCACATGGGGGGTCATGACGACGCCTCCGTTTGCGATCCCCGCCGCCACCATCGCCATCTGAAGAGGACTCGCGACGGTGCACTTCTGCCCGATGGAGCTGAACGCGAGGAACACTTCCGCATTCTGATAGCAGTTCGGCTGCAGGAACTGCGACACCTGGAATGACGAGTGCGGGAGGTCGAGCGGCGGCTGCTGGTTGAAGCCGAACGAGTCGGCCTCTGTCGTCATCGAAGCAGCACCGATCTTGGTGCCCAGGTATGCGAAGCCAGTGTCACACGACGGAGGCAGCATCTCGGCGATCGTGCCGCCGCAGCCGCCCGATCCGTAGTTGCACAACGGGGTGGTCTGGCCGCCGAATGTCTGGGGCGGAATGCACGTGAAGTACGGCATCGGGGCACCCACGAGATCGGGTGCGTGTTCGTAGGCAGCCGAAGTGGTGACGACTTTGAACGTCGAACCAGGGGGGAAGATGTCCTGGTAAGCAAGAGACGTGAGCGGGTTGTAACCGTAGGAGTCCCTGGTGTTGTAGGCCTGAAAAGCTTGGCCGGCAACCGTCTCGGTGCACTTGCGGCTCGATCCGGTCCCCGTTGCCGCGGCGCACGCCAACGAGGTGAGCGGGTTCGGGTCGTAGTTCGGATTCGAGTACATGGCCTCGATGGCCCCAGTTGTCGGGTCGAGCACCACGATCGCGCCGTTCTGACCTCCCAGGATGTTCATGGCGTCGGTCTGGAGCTTGTCGGAGAGAGTGAGCGTGACCGTGTCGGTGACCGTCCGCGTCGCTAGCAGGTCACCGATGGTCTTGATGGGACGGTTGTGGGAGAGAAGGTCGGAGTTGTAGGAGGCCTCGACACCGCTCAATCCGTAGATATAGGAGAAGTAGCCGGTCACCTGGCCGAAGAGTGCTCCCGTCGGGTACTGGCGCTGGTACTTGTAGGTGCTGCCGGCCGGCGCGGGGACCGACTGGGCGAGCACCACCCCGTCGGCGCTCACGATCGACCCTCGGGTCTGGGTGAACTTCGCGGTGATGACCTGAGGGTTGTTCGGGGAGTTGGCGTACTGGTGCGCCTTCACGACCTGGATGTTGTTGAGCTGAAGGAACAACAGGACGAAGCAGGCGACCATGAGCAGCCCCAGCCAACGGATCCTCCGAGCCACCTCAGGCCGCCTCGCGCATGACGATTGGGCCATCTGTTCTCATGCCGACAGTTGAACCTGCCGCCAGGGTTGACGAGGTCACAGTCGAAGGCACCGTAGTCGTGGACGATCCGGAGGAGGGGGGCGGGCACTTGACCCCGTGCAGCGGTTGAGGGTCACCGACCTCACTGCCTATGTTGCACACGTAATTTCTCGCGGCCTCGAGCGTCGGCTCCTCGACGCCCGATGGGAGGTTCGAATGGTACGGCGGGGGGACCTGGGCCTCGATGATGTCGGACGGCTCGAAGACCTTCGGGTCGATTCCCAGGAAACCACCCCGCCTGCCCTGGAAGATCGCGACCTTGCCATCGTGCAGACCCACGTAATAGGAGTTGTCGACGTACCAGTTCACGAGTCTCCAAGCCCCGTACACCACTCCCCCGAGGAGCACGAGGAATATCAGGGCGCGGATCGTGACAAGACGAGGAACTCGGCGACGCAACGGCTCGTGGCGCGTCGCCGCGACCGGTTCGCCCGGCTCGGGCCGCAGCTCCTCGGCCCTGCCTACGAGAGCGGTGCCCGATCCACCAGACCCACCCGACCCACCCGGCGAGCCCGACGACGTCGGGGGCATGCCGTTGGTCCCCACAGGCGCTGCCAGTACGGCGGGCCTGTCCTCTGACGGAGGCTCTCCGACCAGCACGTCGAGGACCACTGCCGTGATGTTGTCGTTGCCGCCCGCCTCGTTGGCGAGATCGACGAGCGACTCGGCTGCCTCTCTCGGGTCACCGGTTTCGACGAGCACTCGCCGGATCTCCTCGGCATCGACCTCGTTCGTGAGGCCGTCCGAGCAAAGAAGGAACCGATCGCCTTGTTCGGGCACGAGCTCCCAGACGTCCACCTCCACGTCAGGGTCGACACCTAGAGCCCGCGTGAGGATGTGGCGGTGGGGGTGGATCTGAGCCTCTTCCTCCGACAGCTCGCCTCGCGCGACCAGCGCTTCGGCGACCGAGTGGTCCACGCTCAACTGGCTGAGCGCGCCTTGATGAAGCTGGTAGGCGCGGGAGTCTCCGATGTTGACGACGACCAGCCGGTCGCCCTCCTCGGTAGGGACGAGGGCCGTCGCGACAAGCGTGGTGCCCATCCCGCGGAGAGACGGATCGGAATGGCCTTGCTCCCACACTGCCTGGTTGGCTTCGTGCACCGCGTCGACAAGGCCGTCGGCCGAGGGCTCGTGGGAGAAGCCTCTTTCCAGGGAGTCGATGGCCGTGCCGGCGGCGACCTCGCCTCCGGCATGGCCACCCATCCCGTCGGCCACCGCGAAGAGCGTGCTGCTCTCGATAGAGCGGTCCTCGTTCACTGCGCGCACTCGCCCGACGTGCGTCGCCGATCCCGACCTGAGAACGGTCACCGGCTCACCTCGAAAACCGTACCCCCGACCTGGAGAAGATCACCCTTACCGAGCCTGGTGGGCGAGCCAATGCGCTCCGCGTTGACCCAGGTCCCGTTGGTCGACCCAAGGTCCTCCACCCACAGTGTCCCGTCTCGCTCGAAGAGGCGCGCGTGGATAGAAGAGGTATAGGCGTCCTCGACGCGCACCCCGCAACCAGCCGCCCTCCCCAGGGTCAGCTCTTCCGCCAGGTCGTAGGTGCGTCCCCTTTGCGGCTCAGGCTCGACCACCTTGAGTTGAAGGTTCTTGGAGCGCTGGCGCCGGCCCGACTGCACCTGGGCAGGCGCGGCCTCGGCTTCCTCCTTCTTTCGTTCGCGGCGCCTGGGCCTCGGCGGGCGCACCTCCACCCAGACCGCACGGATCACCCGGAAGAAGAAGAGCCAGATGAGCACGACCACGATGATCTCGAGGGCACGCAGCAGGTTCTGGTTGTCGAGCGACGTGAGCAGGAACATGGAGCTTGGCTAGGAGGTCTCGAAGCGGATGAGTGTCGTTCCCACCGATATCTCGTCGCCGTCTGCAAGAGCTCTCTCTCGCACGGGCAAGCCGTTCACCCTGGTGCCGTTGGTCGACCTCAGATCGACGACCACGACGTCGCTGCCCTGCCTGCGCACCTCGGCGTGCCGGCGGCTCACGTTCGGATCCCCCAGCACCACTCCGCACTCCGGAAGGCGCCCGATGACGACCGGCTCGGTCCCGAGCACGACCCGCGTCCCGTCGGCGAGCACGAGCGACCCCGCCGGCAGGCCGTCCGGACCCTCCCGCACCTCGGCAGTGACCGCGAAGCGGCCAGCGCGGAGCTTGGGGTCTCGGTGGATCTCGACCTCCACGGGACCGACGAAGACATAGTTCTCGTCGCGTGCGTGGTCCCTGGCTGCGTCAGCCAGCTCGCGTGCGAGGGCGTCGGCGAAGCTCTCGAAGCGCGCCGCGTCGTCGGGGGACAGCGAGACGATGAACAAGTTCGCCGCGATGAGCCCCCGCACTCCGACCCGCCGGCCCAGGTCCATCTCGCGGGTCAGGCGACGGGCTATCTCCACTGGCTGCAGCCCGCCGCGCAAGGCCTTCGAGAGGGCACCCTCCACCAGGCGCTCGAGGCGCTGCTCGAACTGCTGGAGTCCCATTGTG
>DAIQQK010000159.1:0-6783 GCA_036786835.1 Acidimicrobiales bacterium
ACGGGGCATTTTCCCACGGGATGGATCTGTACTTGATGGTTGCGGCCGCACTCATGTTGCTCGGTGCTGTCGTCGCAGCTGCGACCATGCCCCGTAGCGGAGAGCATGGTGGCGATCGCTGCTCTGCCACCATGGCCAGAGAGCGGCTGAACGCGCGGAGGCCGCCCACCGTCATCGATCTCCGTCAAGAATCTCTGAGTGCGGATGGTCGGGGATACTTGGCGCGAGATCCGAGGATGGCGCTCGACGGGAGGTGGCTGCGATGACAAGCGGACCAACGCCGTCTGTAGTCGCTAGGGTCCTGCGCCAAAGCCGGTACCCACTCATAGCCTTCGACCTCGATGACCTGATCATTCTTGAGGCGAACGAGGCTGCTTGCGAGCTTCTCGGCTGGGCCCCCAATTCGTTGGACGGTGTCCCCGCCTTTGAGATTCTGAGCCCGGTCGACCAGCCCAAAGTGGAAGCAGCGCGGGCACTGCTCGCATCGGGAGCGATACAGGGCTACCGGGCGCTCCGTCACTTTCGCAAGGCTGACGGCACGGAGTTCGAGGCGAATGTGTGGGTGCGACTCACGACCACAGATGCTGGCAGATTCGGTCTTGCCATCATCGAGCATGGCGCCGCGGCTGTTCCTTGGCCGCTCTTTGACGCAAGCATCACGATCGCGGGCATTGTGACCGACCATGACTGGACGATTGAACTAGTCAGTAGCGACATCGAACGAATACTCGGGCGCAGCCCGGAGGACTTCAAGGGTTCCTCCCTCTTGGGCCTGTTTCAGGCCGCCGACGTCCAGAATTTTCTTTCTGCTGTCGCCCGAGTCGCAGCCGATGAAAGCAAAGCAACGTTGCGGATGCACGTTCGTGATGGCGATGCCAATTGGCGAGATGTTTGGTGCATGGTCGTGGCCATGTGTCAACACTCACCCCCTCGTCTTGGTCTGGCTATCGCCGCCATGTCTGAGTTCAGCCTTGAGCTGACCTCGGAGCTTCACCGGCAACTCGCTGTTCTCGGTGGGGACGTGCTTGACGGTATGGACCAGCTTCGGTCGCACATGCCGTCCGGGCATTTCTCAACGCGACAGTGGGAGATTCTCACGCGGCTCGTACGCGGCGAACGAGTGGAGGAAATTGCGGCCGACCTTTACCTGAGCCCCAGCACAGTGCGGAACCACCTCGCCGCCATTTACAAGAAATTCGGTGTTCATTCCCAAACTGAACTCCTGGCGAAGCTCCTCAGGGCTCCCGACTGACTCACCTGGATATTCGTCTAGACAATAGGACCGTTGTCTAGGCCAAACGGCTCGACCGACTGGCTATTTTTTGCTTCATGACGTCCCGGCGAGTGAGAGAGGCCAGATGCGCGAGGGTCACTCTGACGTGACACCACCGTGGGATCTCATCGCCGAGTGGATTCCCCATGTCGTGTGGGTGACCGACGCTGGGGGCTCTACCGAGTACTTCAATCGTCGCGGCTATGACCTCGTCGGCCTGACACCCGAAGAGACATCGGGTTGGGGTTGGCTGCGCGTCGTCCACCCTGATGACGTCTCCCGGGCCCGGGTGGCCTGGCAAAGTGCCCTTCGCGACGACACTCCCTTCGAGGTTGACTACCGAGTGCGGACCATTGGTGGTGACTACCGCTGGATGGTCGCCCGGGCACTTCCGGTACTCGGGCCTGACGACGAGGTTGTCCGGTGGGCTGGCACGTGGACCGATATCGACGACATCAAGCACCTTCAGGACAAACTCGGTGGCAGCATGGGCGGAGTGGCCGCCTCGTTAGCAATCTTGGACGCGCTGCAAGAGACGGCCCCCATTGGAATCGGGTTCGTCGACCGCGAATTCCGAATCGTGCATGTGAACGAGCTGATGGCAGGGCTCAACGGGACCACGCCGGAGGAGGCCCAGGGTCGGACTCTCGCCGAGGTGTTGGGGTCGGTATGGCCCCGGGTCCAAGCTCACTACCAGCAGGTGCTGAACTCCGGCAAGGCAATCGCAAACATCGAGGTCGCACGGCCGGGTGCTGACGGAGTGCCGAGTCACTGGTTGACCAGCTACTACCCGGTCCTTGTGGAAAATGCGGTTCAGGGCGTCGGGGTGGTCACGGCGGATGTGAGCGAACACAAGCGCAATGAAGAGTTCCGCTCTGTCGTCATGGAGAACATGGCCGAGGGCCTTTACGCCCTTGATGTGAAAGGACGGGTGACTTACGTCAATGCAGCCGCCTCAAAGATGCTCGGCTGGGCCCCTGAGGAACTGCTGGGCAAGTTGATGCATGAGACAATCCATTTCCAAAAGGAGGACGGCACGCCGGTGCCTGCTTCCGAATGCCCGCTGCTCAAGGTAAACCCAACTGGACAGTCCGTCCGAGTGACCTCTGATGCATTTACCCGCAAGGACGGGTCGATCTTCCCTACTGCCTACTCGTCGGCTCCATTATGCAATGACGCCAGCATCGAAGGTGTTGTCGTGGTCTTTCGCGATATTACTGAAGAGCATACTGAGCTCGGCCGGGCACAGCGTGATCTAGCGGCGCTCAGCTGGCTGGGCCGCATCCGCGATGCCCTCGATGAAGACCGCATGGTCCTGTACTCGCAGCCCGTCATCCCAGCCGGCGAGGGCGTACCGAGCGAAGAACTCTTGCTCCGCATGATCAGCCGGACGGGCGAGGTCATCCCGCCGGGTGCCTTCCTCCCAGTCGCCGAGAAATACGGGCTCATTACCGAAATCGACCGTTGGGTCGTGGTCCAAGCCATTCGTCTCGCCGCTAGCGGGCGGCGGGTGGAAGCGAATCTCTCAGCCGCAACCATTGGCAGCCTCGATATCCTTCCCTTGATCGAGGACGAACTCATTGCAACTGGCGCCGATCCGGCCAATGTGACCTTCGAGATCACCGAAACGTCCCTCATGCGCGACGTCGAAGTGGGCGAACAGTTCACCAAGGCTTTGGCTGACCTTGGATGCGGCCTTGCATTAGACGACTTTGGCACCGGCTACGGCAGCTTCACCTATCTCAAGCGACTCTTGATCCGCTACCTAAAGATCGACATCGACTTCGTACGCGAACTTCTCACAAACGAGGCCAATCAGGCTCTTGTACGCGCCATTGTCGGCATGGCCAAAGCCTTCAACCTTCAGACCGTCGCCGAAGGTGTGGAAGACCAAGAGACCTGGGACTTTCTCCGCCAAGAAGGAGTCGACTTCGGGCAAGGGTTTCATTTCGGCAGGCCGGCACCGATCAAGTGATCAGAAATGAATGAGGGATGCGTTCCTGGGGGGTCTGGTATCGGCCAGCTGATCCCCTCAACGCATTTCGATGAGGGTTTGTTGCTCGTCGGACTCGGACCGTTTCGGGTTATAAGTCCAGTGCCTGCTAATGCGCTCGGCCAGGGGTTCTGAACGCGTCACATAGGTGTCTTCTCAGGGCAGTCGCGAATGCAGAAGGTCATACCGAATACCAGGCCAACTCGGGACGGCAATGCACACCGAACGACGGATCTGGTGGCACGTTGTCCGTTGAGTAGGAGCAACGTGCTATCTGCCGCGAGCACCCCGTAGGTGCGCGCAAATGCCGTACCTGAAGGGGTGGGGCCGTGTCAAGGTACAGGTCTTGCAGCTCTGATCCTGAAGATCGAAAGCGGGAGGAGCGCGCAGGCGCGCAAGAATAAAGGTGTGAAGAGTCAGCTGGATTGATTGGAGTAAAGCCCCTCCCCCCTCACTGCGGGTTTGGGTTTCCCATCACGGTGTCGGTGATCTGACAGGGCGCCCGTGGGCCGCCAGCCATACCTCCGCCGATGTCCGCGCATGATGGGGTTCGGCCACGTCCCGACGGGCTCAATCAGATACTCGGCCTCGCCAGCGCACTGGGGGCCACGGCAATTCTCGAGCTCGCACCGGGCCGTGTCCGATTCCGCTCACGCGGCCTCCTGGCGTTCGAGACAGCGGACTTCTCCGTCTCGAAGGCCGTAGAACACGAGGGTGAGAAGCTTGCGAGCCACTGCCACTCGGGCCTTGTACTTGCCGCGTCGCTCGGCGATGCGCACGAAGTCGGCGCGCAGTTTGTCGCCGCCGTGGTTCTTGGAGATGGCCTCGATGGCCGCCCAGCGCACCAGCGGCGAGCCCTGCTTGGTGATCCGACCGTGCTGGACCTTCTCGTCGGACTCCCGGTGCTTGGGCGTGAGCCCGGTCCACGAGCACAGCTTCTCGGGCGAGTCGAAACGACTGATGTCGCCGATCTCGGCTACGAAGATCGCCGCGATCACCTTGCCCACGCCGTGGAGGCGCAAGATGGCCTGATAGCCACGGTCGTCTTTGAGCTCCCGGTGCACGTGGGCGTCGAGGCGTCGGACCTCGGTGTCGTAGATGTCGATGAGGCTGCGCAGGCTGGCGATGCGCATGGCATAGGCCTCGGGGAGCACCAAGGCGTCGAGCTGGGCACTCCCCGAAGGCCCCCACAGCGAACCGCGCACGGGCAGGATGCCGTTCTTGGCCATGACACCGTGGATCTGCGCCTTGCAGCTCGAGCGGTGACAGACCAGGCGGAACCGGTAACGCACGAGCTCTCGTAGCTCCCTGGTCTGCGGCGGTGCGATCCAGCCCTCGGACAGCCGACCCAGACGGAGCATGGCGGACAGATCCTTGGCGTCACGCTCGTCGTTCTTCACTCGGCGGTTCCCCCAGTTGTTCCCGAGGGCGTGAGCCAGGTGCACCTTGGCACCGAGCTCCTGGAGCAGATCAGCCGCCCAGTACCAGCCGTATGTACTTTCGAGTACCACCTCGGGTGCGTCGCCGGCCTCGGCCATGACCGCGGCCAGCTCGGTCGGTTGGCTCGGGATCTTGTCGCAGCCGAGCATCTCTCCGTCGCCCGACATCCGATAAATCGTCGAGCTCCGGCGGTGCAGGTCGATTCCGACGTACTGTCGTTCCATAGGGGCCTCCTCCTCTTGTCGAGGGTTGGTTGTGGAAACCCGAGTGTCTCTCATGACGCTCGAATCTTCACGAGGGGCGGAGGCCCCGCCCCTTCATCCCATCAGTTCTGAACGCCCTGGCAGGGCCAGGCCGACCCCTCGGGCCCCGGTCGAAAACACCCGGTCCGGGATGGCCTCAAAGGCCCGGCTCCACCCCAAGGCCGCCCCGTCGCCGGGTGGGGAGCCCCCACGGGGGCTGGTCGGAAATGTTCGGCGACGGTGATCCCAGACGGCTAGCCCTCAGGCCCGGTTACCCGAGTCCGGTGCAACCTGTCGGACGCAACGGGAAACACAAAGAGCGCATACCCCTTGATATGTGGGTGATCCGCCAGGCGGGATGACCTCCCCGGCAGGGTGGGCCTTCCCGATGGAAGGAGATCACCCATATGCCTCGCTCACTGTCCGTCAATCGCTGTGTGACCCCTTCCGGCGAGCTGTCGGTGACGCTCGGACACGAGCTGCTCGACGACTATCTGAAGTTCCTGGCCGGTCGGGTCAGACCGAACTCCTTGCTAGCCGCCGCCTTCGATCTGAAGGTGTTCTTCTCCTTCGTGCACAAGGAGCCGGCGGAGGTGATCAGCGGAGACGTGATCAGCTTCATCACTTCGCAGCGCGCTCCTCGGGTCAGTTCGAAGGTGGTGCGCATCTCCGACGGTGGTTCAGGCCTGTCGGCTCGGACAGTCGCCCGACGGTTGTCGTCGATCTCGGGGCTCTACGCCTATCTGATCGTGAAGGGCGACGCCGGTGTCCACAGCTCGCCCGTGCCGAGGGGGCTCATCACCCGCCGAGCCAGACGTAACGGAGGACGGGCGGCTCCGCTGCTGCGCAGCCCGAGGCTCCTGCCGCGCATCTTGGAGCCGGCCGAGGTGGACGCGTTGATGACTGCTCTTCGAACCAGGCGCGACAGGGCCATGGTCGAGGCCATGGTCTTCGGTGGGCTGCGTCGCTGCGAGGTCCTCGGTCTTCGCCTTGAAGATCTGCGGCCGGGCGAGCGAAAGGTTTTCATCGCGGAGGGCAAAGGAGGACATCAACGGATGGTGCCCATCTCGTCTCGCTTCTTCACCTCCGTGGCCGCCTACCTGGACAACGAGAGACCGGCAGACAGCTCCAGCGAGTTCGTGTTCCTCGTGTTGAAGGGGACGCGCCGAGGAAGCCCCTTGTCGGCCTACGGGCTCGACGAGATCCTCGACCTCGCCCGAGAACGGGCCGACCTGGCCAAGGGCACCTGCCATGAACTGCGCCACACGTGCTTCACGAGGCTGCGCGAGGCGGGCATGGCCCTCGAGGCCGTCCAGGCCCAAGCCGGTCACACCTCGGTCGAGACCACCCGTCTCTATCTGCACCTGGCCGACGACTGGCTGGCCGGTGAGTATCGCCGAGCCTCCGAAGCAATCGACGCTCAGGCATCGGTGGGACAGAGGTGAGTGCCCTCCCGGCAGTCGTCGTTGCCTCGTCGCTGCAAGAGACGGTCGACAGCTATCTCACCCAAATTGCCCTGTCATTGCGGCCCGAAAGCGTTCGGAGCCTGGGCAGTGACCTGCGCGACTTCCTCCGGTTCCTGGCGCACCACGACCCGGAGGTGATCCACGCAGCTGACCTCGAGCGGCGCCACATCGAGAGTTACAAGGTGCACATGGCGAACACGCCGGGAGCCAAGGGTCCGAGGCTCTCGACCAACACGGTTCGCCGCCGGCTGTCCACGCTCCGGATGTTCTTCGAACGCATCACCGAGTGGGGATGGGACGACGCACCTCCCCGGGTGATCGTCTTCGCCGGCGACCTGCCCAGAAAAGACGAGACGCTTCCCAAGTTCT
>DAIQQK010000160.1:0-6641 GCA_036786835.1 Acidimicrobiales bacterium
AAGCTGCGAGGCGGGCGCGAATGGTGTGCGCTCGACGGTGGCAGGAGCAGGGACAGGCACCGGGCTGCTCAGCGTGTGGACGTGGTCGCTTTGCTCGTCTACCGAGTCCGAGGTCAACTGGTCGGGACGCTGCCCGAACAGGAAACGGTTGAACAGGAAGTACCGGCCGGTCCAGATGCAGGCGTAGGTGAAGAGATTGGCGAAGTTGACGATCAGGGCTTTCTCGAGAGATCCGCTCGCGATGCGGTCTGCGTTGTGCGCGGCGACTCCCACAGCGATCGTCGAAAGGACGAGGCCGAGGAACGAGATCGCCCAGAAGGGCACAACCTCTCGCCAGACGTCCGAGCGACCGGTCTTGCCCCAAGTCCAGTTACGGTTGAGGTAGTACGCGGGAACGGAAGCGACGGCCGTTGCAATGACGTTGCACTCCATTGCGGTTCCGACCTGCCAGAAGTGGTAGGTCGTGAAGAGCACGACCTGAGTCACGGCTGTCGAGATGATCGAGACCGAGGCGTATTTCCAGAGTCGCCCGAAGTGGTCGGTCCGTCGGAACGCGCGGGCGCGGCTCACTAGCGAGGCCATGGCTGGAGTCTATCGTCTGAACCGTGACAGAGGCGCTCGAGCAACTCATCGATCTGCTCGATCTCGAGCCGATCGAGGTCAACATCTTCCGCGGCAAGAATCTCGATGAGACGCGCCAACGCGTCTTCGGCGGCCAGGTGGCCGCACAGTCGCTCGTCGCTGCCGGCCGGACCGTGGATTCGGGTCGCGTTCACTCCCTGCACTCGTACTTCCTCCGCCCCGGAGACCCGACCGTTCCGATCCTGTACGAAGTCGACCGCATCCGCGACGGGCGGTCCTTCACGACTCGACGAGTTGTCGCGATCCAGCACGGCCAAGCCATCTTCAACCTGCAGTGCTCCTTCCACGTCGACGAGGGCCCGGGTCTCGTGCATCAGGCTGAAATGCCCGACGTGCCTCGTGCCGACGATCTGCCGACGGTTCGCGAGCGCCTCGAGCCTTATCTCGACCAGCTTCCGGAGTGGTTCGTGGAGGATCGACCACGGCCGATCGACCAGCGTTTCATCGGCGACCTCCCGTGGCTGCGATCGGCGAGTCAGGAGACTCGCCAGCGTCTGTGGGTCCGCGCGGATGGAGAGCTGCCCGACGACCCGCTCCTTCACGCCGCCGTCGTCGCCTACGCCTCGGACATGTCGCTCATCGACTCGATCCTCATGCCGCACAAGATCCGTTGGGACGACCTGACAACCATGGTGGCGAGCCTCGACCACTGCATGTGGTTCCACCGCCCCTTGCGTGCGGACCGCTGGCTGCTCCTCGACCAGGAGTCTCCCAATGCGTACGGGGCGCGCGGGCTCGCGAGAGGCCTCATGTTCGACGAGCAGGGTCAGCTGGTCGTCAGCCTCGTGCAGGAAGGCCTGGTCCGCGTGAAGACTCAGGCTCCGCTGCCGAGCAGGCCCTGAAGGACACCGGGCAAGCCGTTGTTCGCCGTCGTCTTCGGCATCTTCCTGTTTCTCATGGCCGTGCTGGTGGTGTTCGTGCTGCGCTTCGCCGTGCAAGAGGGCAAACGGCGCTCGCCGGGGGCGCCGGGGCCGGGGGGACCAGGGCGGCCGGGGCGGCCGCAGCAGTCGGGGCCGAGGGGACCAGGGCGGCCGCAGCAGTCGGGGCCGGGAGGGCCAGGGCGGCCGGGGCAGGGGGGGCCAACCGGGGGCAGCGATGATGGGCCACGGATAGGCCCTGGCTCAGACACCGGCCCTGCCTCGGATGAAGGACTGGCGGGAAGCGGCTCTTGCTAATTCGGGGCGGCGCCAGGCTGCACCTCTCCCCTGCCGGAGCGAGTTAGACGAGCCCGCCGCGTCGGCTCTCGTAGATCACGCCGACGAGCGCCGCGACGGCCAGGAACAGACCGAGCGCAAGCGTCCAGGCTCCGAACACCAAGGCCATGCCCACGAACGTGGCACCAAGACCCAGGACGAAGGGCCAGACGCTGCTACCAGGGAAGGAGCCCACGACGCCTGCCCCGTCCTCGACGGTTGCGTCGGGATCATCCGCCGCTCTCGGGTGCATCCGCCGCGCCCACCACAGGTAGTAGAAGCCGGGAACGCTCCCGAGCAGGAACGTCCCGACCAACATGACGCTTCCGGCGTCGTCGTAGCTGGTCAGCCAATAGATGACGGCGACCAGACCGAAGAAGAAACCGACGAACAGCAGGACATAGGACTCGTTCTTCATCGGTCAGGATCCTGCGACTCGAAGGTGTCTGGCCCAGCCACCTCGAGGTCGTCGAGCAGCGCCGCGTCGCCGCCATTCGCTGCCCCTAGCGCGAACCTCGGTTTCCCGTGGTCAAGGACCCGGTGCTCAGGGTGGTTGTAGTCCCAGACCGGGCGCTCGGATCGGATCGGTGGGATCTTCAAGAAGTTGTGGTGCGGCGGCGGTGAGGTGGTCGCCCATTCCAGCGTGGACGCGTCCCAGGGATTGTCACCCGCCGGGATGGGCTGCCACCACGACACGATCACGTTGATCAGGAAGATGAAGATCGATAGGAACAAGAAGACCGAGCCCACGCTTGAGATCCGGTTCAGGAGCACAAGGTCGCCGGTTGCGGCGTACTCCGCGACGCGCCTCGGCATCCCTTGCAGGCCGAGCAGGTACTGCGGGAGGAAGGTGACGTTCGCACCGATCAGCATTAGCCAGAACGTCCACTTGCCGAGACCTTCTCGGAGCATCCGGCCCGTGATCTTGGGGTACCAGAAGAAGAATCCGGCGAACGCACCCATCAGCAGCGCCATGACCACGCTGTGGAAGTGGGCGACCACGAAATAGGTGTCGTGGGTGGCGAAGTCGATGGGCGGCGATGCCAGCAAGATGCCGGTCACCCCGCCGAGGAGGAACGTCACGAGGAAGCCGATCGCAAAGAGCATGGGCGTGTCGAACTTCACCGAGCCTCGCCACATCGTGCCGATCCAGTTGAAGAACTTGATCCCGGTCGGCACGGCGATCAGGTAGGACATCAGGCTGAAGAACGGGAGGAGCACAACGCCGGTCGTGAACATATGGTGCGCCCAGACACTGGTCGACAAGGCGGCGATGGACATCGTCGCGAACACCATGCCGCGGTAGCCGAAGATGGGCTTGCGAGAGAACACGGAGATCACGTCGGTCACGATCCCGAAGAACGGCAAGGCGAGGATGTAGACCTCGGGATGACCGAAGAACCAGAAGAGGTCCTGCCAGAGGACTGGAACCCCACCACCCGAGACCGTGAAGATATGGGCGCCGAGGTGGCGGTCGCACCAGAGCAGCACGAGCGCGCTCGTGAACACCGGAAAGGCGATCAGGATGAGGATGCCCGTCACGAGCATGTTCCAGGTGAAGATCGGCATGCGGAACATCGTCATCCCCGGGGCCCGCAGGTAGTAGATCGTGCTGACCAGGTTGACCCCGGTGAAGATGGCCGAGAAACCGGTCAGGATGAGGGCAACGATCCACAGATCAGGCCCCGCGCCCGGGGTGTTGATCGAGTTCGAGAGCGGGGCGTAGGCCACCCAGCCGAAGTCGGCGGCCGAACCGGTCGTCAAGAAGCCCAACATCATCAGCGAGCCGCCGCCGAGGTACAACCAGTACGAGAACGCGTTGAGCCTCGGGAACGCCATGTCAGGCGCCCCGATCTGCAGCGGGACGATGTAGTTCGCGAGCCCACCGAACGCGACCGGCCCGACGAACAGATAGATCATCAGGCTGCCGTGCATGGTGAACATCTCGTTGTAGGTGTGTTGCGACAGCAGCGTGCTGTCCGGATTCGCGAGTTGGGCACGGATGGCCATCGCCATGAGGCCACCCAGAAGGAAGAAGACGATCGCGGTGATCGTGTAGCTCTTGCCGATCACTTTGTGGTCGGTCGAGGTGATCCACTTGAGGAACCCTGACGGACCGTGTTCGTGCTCAGGCTCCGGAGCCTCCTCGAAGACTTCGGGCCGGTCTGCAAGAAGCGTCATGCGGCTGCCCCCGAGGCCGACTTGGCGTTCAACCAGCTCTGGAAGGCAGCTGGGCTGACGACCGCCACGCTGAAGAGCATCTCAGAGTGATACAGGCCGCAGTATTGCGCGCAATGGCCCGCGAAGACGCCGACCGTGACGGGGGTGAAGTCGAAGTTGTTCGTGACGCCTGGCAGCGCATAGCGCCCGAAGTTGAACGCAGGAATGTAGAAAGTGTGCACCACGTCGGCTGACTCGAGCACGATGTGGGTCGTCTCGCCGAGAGGCAGCTCGAAGCGCGGGTACTCCGAGGACAAGGGGTTCGCTGCGAGCGCGGCAGGCCGGGCCTGCGCGGTCTCGACCAACGCGATCTGCTTCCCGGCCGAATTGACGTACTGGAAGCTCCAGCCCCATTGGAAACCCGTGACCTTGATGGTGACGGCGGGATCGGGAGTGAGGGCGTCGATCTTGTTCTCGGTGACCACCGTGTAGAAGAAGATGACGCCCACGATGATGAGCGGCAGGACGGTGTAGATGATCTCGACTACATGATTCGCGTGGAATTGCCTGGGCATCCTGTCCGGGTCGCGGCGGCGATAGGCGACGACCGCCCAGAGGATGAGACCCCACACCAGCACCGCGACAGCGAGACCGGCAATCGTCATCCAGGACCACAGCTTGAACTCGTCCTGGGCCTGGGTCGTGGCACCCCGGAAGCCACCGAAGGTCGGCAACGTGCAGCCCCCGAGGCTCAGCGTGAGGGTGACGAGCGCGGCGAGCGGCGCGACGCGCTTCAGCTTGCCTGCCGTGCTGGTCCCCACGGGCCGAGACATTAGCCAAGCCCTCGGAGCGCCGGTCAAACTGTGGCCCGGGCCAGGCGAAAGGAAGTGCGGCCGGGGTCGTCCCGGCCTCGTGCCAGCTGCTCGGGAGATCCGGTTCGGCCGAGGGAATCGACCCTCGCACGATGCCAGGCCTCCGGCGTCAATCCGAGGGCTGGGAGGACTCGGGAGGCACACGAGCCTGCGGTGAGGACTCCGGTTTTGGCGCCGCCGCAGCGGCGCGGGCGGCGCGGCCGAACCGTCGCGCGTGGCCCGTCGCCCGCCCGAGATTGCGTGCCGCGGCTGCCGGAGCGCCCGAGTCACGAGCCTTGGCGACCACCGTACCGAAGAGGCGGCCTGCGGTCGTCGCGACCGCCGCCGCTATGTCGGAGCCGGCGGGGGTCGAGGAGCCGGCGGGGGTCGAGGAGCCGGCGGGGGTCGCGGGACTCGGAGCCGACGCTTGGGCCGCTCGCCAACCAAGGTTCGGAACAGAAACAGAGACCGTGCCACTCTCGGGCACAGCCCCCGTCTCGTCCGCGGTCGCGCTCTCGGCGCCGGCAGCGGGCGTAGTCGTGTGCGCACCTCTCGGAAGCCGCGACCGCAGCATCGCTCCGAGACGGGCTGCCCGCGTCGGCGCCCCTCGCGTCGGCGCCCCTCGCACCCCCGGCGCCGCCGGCTCAACGCGTGGGCGCGGGACGATCTCGGTCGTGAGCGACATGCGAACCAGCAGCACGGCCACCGCCTCGCTGAGGATGATCGGGATCACTTGGAGGTCGTGCACGTACAGCAGCGGCGAGAGGGCGAAGCCAGCGGCGAGCACGAGGTCCAGGTACAGGTGCACCCGCCTCGGGAGCCATTTCGCGGGCGCCAGCGGCCCTTTGCTCACGAGCGCGAGCACAGCGAGGGCGGCGCCTCCGACGACCAGGGCGAGCGCTGGGCGCCCGGTTAGGTGGATGCCGATCGCGATAAAGGCAGCGGCAAGGGTGTACTCGGCAAGTTGGTGCCCGCCGAAGGGCACTTGCCGGCGCGACGATTCAGTCGACGCCATCGCCTGGGTAGGAGCCGACGAGCGGCTCAGCTTGGATGGATCGGGCCGGACGTCGTGTCGTCGGCCTTCGAAGAAGCCGAGTCACCCTTGCTTGGGTCACCCTCTTCCATGCCCTTCTTGAACTCGTGAGACGCACTGCCCAACCCGCGAGCGAGCTTGGGGAGCTGCGTCCCCCCGAAGAGGAGCACGACTACTACAACTGCAATCACGATCAAGCCGTCGGGACCAAAGATCTCGGCAAGCATCCCGATGATCACCTGCCTTCCTTTACTGAGGACTCAATCAGGTTAGACCCGTCCCGGCGGCTCCGTGGAGCCGGGACTCCGGATCCATTACGTGCCTGGCCCGCCATCCGGATGAACGGCGCGCAGTCTTGCCTGCCCGGACCCGCGGGACGGCCGCCAACGCTCACTCTCTCGCACGTTCGGAGCCGCTCAGGTTCCCGTCCAGACCGGTGGACGCTTCTCGGCGAATGCTACGGCGCCCTCGAACGCGTCCCTGCTCGTGAAGACCGGCGCCGTGAGCTCGGCGTTCAGCTTCCATGCCTCTTCCTCGTTCAGCTCAAGGGAGCGCTTCATGAGCTCTTTCGAGGCTCGAACGGCAAGCGGCGCGTTGGCGCAGATCACGTTCGCGAGGGCGAGCGCCTCGTCGAGCAGCTGGTCAGCTGGCACCACCCGGTTCACGAGGCCGTAGGCGAGCGCGCGCTGTGCGTCGATGGTGTCGCCGGTCAGGGCCAGCTCGAGGGCGATCGCTCGGGGGGTCCGTTTTGCGAGTCTGATG